>CBAAAD010000357.1:0-3804 GCA_964658785.1 uncultured Methylobacterium sp. | reverse complement strand
GAGCGTCCGGTACCCAACGGAACGCGCCTGGCCTGAGCGACCGTCAGGCCGCCTGCTTCTGGCTGTCCAGCCAGACTTCGAGACCCTGCGCGTTCAGTTCGATATCCATGCCGATGATGTCGACAAGTGCCTGCCTGTCGTGCGACCAGCCGTGCGCGTTGGCGCGTTTGAGATAGAGGTCGGTCAGCAGGTCCTTCAGTGCCTCGTGTCGGCCGGACGTTTTGTCCGCTGCGTGGGCCAGCTCGACCATCGCGTCGATCTGCACATGCAGGTCGGCGGCCAGGCGGTCGATGTCTTCGACGCGGCCGTAGTGGGTGAGATACATCGCGGTGGGCTTGAGCGCCACGAGTCGATCAATGGACGCATGCAGCTCCTTTTGATCGAACTGCACCGGCGAGGTGGTCGGTACGATGAATGGACGGCCATCCTTGTCGAACTCGCGATAGGACAACCCAAAGACGTCTCCGGTGAAACAGACGTTGGCGCGGGAGTCGTAGATGGTGTTGTGGTGTTTCGCATGCCCTGGCGTATCGAGGCAGATCAGCGGTCGGCCGGCCAGATCGATCACGTATTCGTCAGTCGCCTCGACGACGCGTTCGGCCGGGATCGGACGCAGGCGGCCGTACGTTTCTTCCATCACGGCCTCGCCATAGACGGCGCTGGCTCCGGCCCATAATTTGGATGGATCAATCATGTGTCGCGCGCCGCGCGGATGCACCACCAGTTGGGCGGTGGGTAACTGCGCGATCAGCTCGCCGGCGCCGCCAGCGTGGTCCAGATGCACGTGAGTAAGAATGAGCCAGTCGACGTCGGCTGGCGCGAGCCCGGCCTCCTTCAGCGCAGCGAGCATGCGTGGCACGGCGTAATTGGTGCCGCAGTCGACGAAAGCACCGCGACCGTTTTCAACGATCAGATACGCCGCATCAAACTGCGGTCGAACGAAGCCGGTGTCGATGGTGTGGATGCCGTGCGTGGATGTCATGCTTGTCTCGCTGAGGGTGAGGTCAGACTGCTATGGCTTGAGCGTAGCAAAAGCGGCGATAACGAATTGTTGATGCACCTATTCGGCAACGGTCCTCCGGCGTTGAGAACCACTGCGCAAAGTGCGTTAGGCTGGGTGCGTGTATACACCAGGCGGAGGCCGGATTGATGCGTTCGATATGCGCTGCCTTCGTTCTTTATCGGGTACGTGTCCGGTTTCAGCATCACAGCTCATCGTGCATTTTTCCGATGAGCGAGGCAAAGCGGAGAGCGATCGTGCAAAAAACTGATCTGGGTTCATGCGCTACCTGAGCTTCCGACTGCGGCTGGGCCTGCTGTTCGTCGCCACGCTGGTGATTGTGCAGCTGCTCACGGCCGGGCTCATTTACGAGGTGACGCGTCGCGCGCTGGTGTCGGAGGGCAAACTCCAGCTGAAGACAAATGCAGGCGCTTTTGTGGCGCAGATGGACGATATTTCGGTTCGCGTAGCGGCCGCCGTCGAGGTCATTTCGCTGGACTATGCGCTGTGCTCGGCCATTGCCGAGCGCGACCGCGGCACCGTGCTCTCCATGCTGAGAAATCATGGACGCCGGGTAGGCGCATCAAGCATGTTCTGGATCGGGCTGGACGGCACGATACTCGCCGATACCAGCGGCAGTGCCGACGCTGCGCCACAGCGTTTTCCGTTTCCCGATCTTATCAATAAGGCTTACGTTGAGCGGACTGCCGCCGTCGTGGCGTTGAACGGCAAGGCGTACTGGATGGTCGTGGTGCCGATTTATGCCCCGCAGCCGGTGGGGTTGATTGCGGTGAACGTGCCGCTGGATAACGCCTTGCTCAGTCATTTGCAAAAGCTTACTTCCCTGCCCAGGGATATTGAGCTGGCAACGCAGCTCACGCCGGGTCATTGGTCGGTCGTTGCGCGCGGCGGCAGCCAGACAAACCTTCTTGGCAGCGTCGCCTCGGCCAACGGTGATCTGCCGTGGAAGCCGGAGTTGGCGAGTATCGGCGGCATGCAGTACATCGTGATGGCGCAGCACCTGAAACAGCCGATAAATACGGCACCTGTTGTCGCCGTGCTCGGCTACTCGCTTGAAGACGCGCTGCGTCCTTTCCACTCGACGGTTGAGGCCGGGATAATTCTGCTGGCGTTCGGACTGGCGGTGGGTCTGCTGGTGGCGTGGCTGGTGGCGCGTAGAGTATCGCGCCCGATCGAGGCGCTTGCCGTTGCAGTAAAGCGCATCGAGGCGGGCGACTATCGTCCGCCGGGCAATGCGAAACGTCTGGACGAAATCGGTCAACTGGCCATCGCCTTCGGCACCATGACGGATGCCGTGCGCCAACGCGAAGAGCGCATTCGCTACCAGGCCATGCATGATCCGGTCACCAATCTGCCCACGCGCATGGCGGCAGAAGACACCATCAATCGGTCGATTACCCGCAATGAAAGTATCGAGGGAGCCCTGCTGATGATTGGCATCACTCGCGTGCCCGACATCATCAAGACCATGGGCCATGCGTTGTGCGACCGATTGATGCGTGATGCCGGTGAACGTATTCGCGAGGTTTCCGACGGCGCCTATATCGCCCGGGTGACTGATACCCAGTTCATGGCATGGCTGGCAAAGGCGGGCAGGCACGAAGCGACAACCGCTGCGCTGAAAATTCTCGATGCGCTGCATAGCCCTTATCAGGAAAAGGACGTTGCCATCGATCGACTGCCGGCGATCGGTGTGGCCATTCATCCGGTGGATGGCGCTCGCGCAGGCACGCTGTTGCGTCATGCCGAGGTCGCTCAGTTTGCCGCCAGCGGTTCGGCGACCGCGCTGAGTTTTTATGATGTGGCCACTGATCCGCATCGCCCCGAACGGCTTTCGCTGATGGGTGATCTGCGCGATGCGCTGAATCACAACGAGCTTGCCTTGCACTATCAGCCGAAGCTGGCTCTCGCCACGCGGAAAATTGATGGCGCTGAGGCCCTGATGCGCTGGAACCATCCTGTGCAGGGCAACGTATTGCCCGACGCCTTTATCGGAATGGCGGAGGATACCGGCAATATCCATCGCATCACGCGCTGGGCATTGACCGCCGCGTTGGCCCAGGCAAAACGCTGGAACGAGGAGGGCCGACATCTGCAGATGTCGGTCAATCTCTCCACGCGGGATCTGGAGGATGCCGATCTGCCGGGCAAGATCATTACCCTGCTGGCTATTCACGGGCTACCGCCGTATTGCCTTACGGTCGAGGTCACCGAACGAGCGGTGATGGACGAACATGATCTGGCCATCCGCATTTTGCGCCGGCTGTCTGATCATGGCATTGGCATTGCGATCGATGATTTCGGCGTGGGGCAGTCGACCTTTGCGTACTTGCGACAGCTGCCGGTGAGCGAGCTGAAGATCGACCAGTTATTCATCAAAAACCTGGGTACCGAGCGCAACGATCAGATCATCGTACGGTCGATCGTCGATCTCAGCCACCGGCTTGGCTATCACGTCACGGCCGAGGGCGTGGAGAACAAGGCGGCGCTTGATTACCTCACATCGATCGGTTGCGATCACGCGCAAGGGTTCTATATTTCTCGTGCGATTACCGCAAACGAATTCGCCGTGTTTGTCGACAAAACCAATCATCCGGCAGGCGCCAACGTCAGCGGACATTTCGGACGTTAGCGCCTGCCATCGGGTACGACGCAATGCCTGTCAGGCAGGCGCGTCCACCAGCACCAGTTCGGTATCTTCCAGTGCCTTCAGGCGCAGCACCGGCTCCTGATGAATGGCCGCACCGTCGCGTGCGTGCAAGGTCATGCCGTTGATCTCGACC
>CBAAAD010000356.1:0-3814 GCA_964658785.1 uncultured Methylobacterium sp. | reverse complement strand
GTGTCGATATTGGCGTTGACCAGGCTGAAAGGTAACGGGATGGGTTGCAGCGTGGTCGTGGAAAACGGCGTAATGCCCGGAATCATGTTGCTGTCGATTTCTCGGGTGAAATATAGCCCGCCTTCGTACTGCAGCTTGTCGTCGAAAGCGCTGGAATCGACCCGCACCTCTTCCGAAAAGCGCTTGGTCGAGGTGTACTGGGATATGCCGGTGCCCAGGTCGGGTATGCCCAGCACCGGTCCGAGTAGCGCGCCGTAGGTCGGAGTGACATCGCCAACGGCATTGGCGTCGATGAGTTGATAGGTCGTCGATGACACCAGCGCGAAATTGCCCATCTGACCATGCACGGCAATGTTGTACAGATCGAGCTTGGTATTCGAGGGCTGGGGAATCAGAACGTTCTGCGTCAGCGCGCCATGCAGCGGTTTCAGCGTCTTGGCGTCGACGTCCTCGGTCTGGCTGTCATCGTCGTGCACGCCTTGATAGAGCGCCGAAGCAGACACTTTCCAGTTGCTGTTGATGATCCAGGTATAGGCGGCTCGACCGCCCTTGAGATGCGCGCCATTGACGTCCTTGCGGCCATTCAGGTCATCAATAAATCCGGGATACCGCTGATCGAACCCACTCAACTGCAAGGCCATGCTGTTGTCGGCCAGCGGCAGATTGACGTAGAACCGACCTAATCCGCCATTGGCGCCGCCGTCGACGGTATCGCCGCCCACCGTCACGCTGCCTTTGACCTTCTGAAAATCGGGCTGCGTGGTGACATAGCGAATCATGCCGCCCATCGCGCCAGAGCCGTACAGGGTGCCCTGGGGGCCCTTCAACACTTCAATACGGCTGAGGTTGGCCGGATCGATATCGGGCGCAAGCTGGCTCCCTGCGGTATAGGCATTGACCGAGCCCACCGGCGCATCGTCGATATAAACCGCCGTGGTCGGTGCCGACTGCGAACTGCCGGTGGTGATGCCGCGTATCGTCAGCTGGTTTTCGCCCGGCTTGATTGAGGTCAGTGAAAAGCCCGGTATCTGATCCGCATAATCCGACAGCCGATCCAGGCCACCGCGCGACAGTGACGAGGCGTCGATCGATGTTACCGATGCCGGAACATCGATCGCCGCCTGCTCACGCTTTTGCGCGGTCACCATGATGGTGGACAGATTCTTGGGCTTGCCCTTGGCATCCGTAGCAGCGTTGGCCGTATCCTGCGGCGCCGCAGCGGTAGAAGGAGAAGCGGAGGCCGCTGGAACGCCGTCAGCTGTCGCGGCCATGACGCATGGCATGAATGCCGCCGAACAAAACAGAGATACCGCGACGGACAGCGTCGTGCGTTTGAAATGTGATGTGGTCTTGACGCTCATTTGAACTCCCCAATCTTTGTTTTAGTTTGTTGTCGCAAAATCGACCAACGAAAATTCGCAAAGATTGAGAATCAACTCCGGATCCCCGCCTTGCTTCATCCCCGTTCTCCCCTCTCTTCAGCGCGCGTCTCTGACCGCAACCCTGGTACTGCTATCTGCCAAAAATCTTGCCGGGATTGAGGATCGACTTCGGATCCCACGCCAGCTTGGTGATCTGCATCAAATCGACGACGTCCTGCCCGCACTGGTCCACCAGCTTGGCTTTTTTCCCCAAGCCGATGCCGTGTTCACCGGTGCAGGTGCCGCCCAGTTCCAGCGCGTGTGTGACCATGGCGCTGTAGACGCGCTCGACCGCAGCATGCTCTTCGGGCGCGTCAGGCATAGGCAGAAAGATCACGTGGAAATTGCCGTCACCGACGTGGCCGAGAATCGGTGCGATCAGGCCGGCTTTGTCGATCTCTTCGCGCGCGCGCTCCACGCACGCGGCGAGCGCGGAGACCGGTACGCAGACGTCGGCTACCACGTTCTGACAGCCCGGCCGCATGGCCAGCGCCGCGAAATACGCCAGATGCCGCGCACGCCACAGCCGTGAGCGATCCTCGGTCTGCGTGGCCCACTCGAAGCCGATGCCGCCGTGCTCGGCGGCCACCGCCTGGGCCAGTTCCGATTGTTCGCGTACCGAGGTTTCGCTGCCATGAAACTCGAGGAAAAGCGTCGGCAGTTCGACCAGCCCAAGATTCGAATGCAGATTGCAGGCGCGGATCTGGTGCTCATCGAGGAACTCGATCCGTGCGAACGGCATGCCGGTCATCGTGAGTTCGCTCACCGCGGCAATCGCCTCACGCAAGGTCGGAAAGGCGCAGCTCGCCGCCGATACCGCTTCGGGCAGCGGGTGCAGGCGCAGGGTGATTTCAGTGATCACACCGAGCGTTCCCTCGGCACCGATCATCAAATGCGCCAGGTCGTAGCCGGCGGACGATTTGCGCGCACGTGTGCCGAAGCGCAGCAGCCGTCCGTCGGCCATCGCCACTTCAAGTGCCATCACGTTGTGCGCCATCGAGCCGTAGCGCATCGTGGTGGTGCCCGAGGCGCGCGTCGATACCATGCCGCCGATGGTGGCGTTGGCGCCGGGGTCGACTGGAAAAAACAGGCCGGTCCCCTTGAGATAAGCGTTAAGCGACTCGCGCGTCACGCCTGGCTGCACCACGCAGTCGCTGTCTTCGGCATGCACGTCCAGCACGGCGTCCATGCGCGAAAGGTCCATGCAGATGCCGCCATAGGGCGCACTGACATGACCTTCCACCGAGCTGCCCGCGCCGAAGGCAATCACGGGCACACCCAGCGCGTTACAGCGGGCAAGGATGGCGCTCACGTCGTACTTGTCCGCCGGCCACACCACCGCGTCCGGCGCAAGACTGGTGGCGAGCCCCTCCCCCCGTGCATGGTGCTCGCGCACGGCCTGGGAAACATTGACGCGATCGGTGAAGTGTTCCTGCAGAAATGCGACCGCCTGGGCAATGGCACCGGGCTCGACGTGGAAAACCGTATCGACGGTTCGAACTGGCATTTCCTCACGCAAACTGGCGTTCACTTTTCACCCCGGGAAATATCGCTGGCCTGCGCTCGCACATCGTCGTCAGTGATATCCGCGGCGGTGCGCGGATCGGCCACGTACGCCGACGCCGCAGCGGCGTCGGACTCCTGACGCTCGACATGAACCATGGCCAGATCGAAGTGATAGGACATCGCGGACACCGCGCCCACCGGATCGCCGGCGCAGATGCGCTCGACCACGGCATCGTGGCCGTCGATGACGCGGATCAGTTCGCTTTCGCTGCGCATGTCGTCCAGATGCATGCGTGACGACGCTTCGACCGGCGAGCGCAACGCACCGAGCAGCATGCTGTTGAGCGGATTGCCACTGGCCTCGGCGATCACGTCGTGGATGGCCATGTCACTGGCTACCCGACGCGCGTGGTTCGCACCGGCCGAACGCATCTGCGCAACCAGCTCACGCAGTAGACGTCGTTGCGCGTCGCTGGCATAGCGGGCCGCGAGCTGGGCGGTCTGCAGCTCGATCGCGCGGCGCGTCTCCAGCACATGGGCAAGACTGACCTGCGCCGTGTTCAGTGCGTAATCGAAGACCTGGGTCAGCACGTTGCGGTCGATCGGGCGAAGACGGGGACGACGGCCTGCTTCAATTTCCAGAATGCCCAGAGCAGCCAGCGTGCGGTACGCCTCACGCACGCTGCCGCGGCTGGCCTGCAGATCACGCACGATCTGCACTTCGCTGGGAACGATATCGCCGGGACGCAGCTGCTCGCGCTGAATGAGCGCAAGGATATGCCGCGCGACCTGAGCCGACAGCGTCGAACCGTCGAGTGACGAAAGAACCGTGATCGAACCCATGGGCCTGCACCGTATTTGGACGACTGGCGCGCAGGCTAGTCCTG
>CBAAAD010000355.1:0-3821 GCA_964658785.1 uncultured Methylobacterium sp. | reverse complement strand
GACATCAAGCGCTGGGCGATGGAGCTTGGCTTTGCCGACGCGGGCATCAGCGGCACGGATCTCGGCGCCGACGAACAGCACCTCGAGCGCTGGCTCGACGACGGCCATCACGGCGAAATGGAATACATGGCGCGCCACGGCGCCAAGCGCAGCCGCCCCGCCGAGCTGGAGCCGGGCACGCAGCGCGTGATCTCGGTAAGGATGGACTACATCCCGCCCGGCACGGCCAACGCGTGGGGCGTCATCGAGGATGCTGAAGCCGGCTACGTGGCGCGCTATGCGCTGGGGCGCGACTATCACAAGCTGATGCGCACCCGGCTGCAGAAGCTGGCCGACCGCATCCACAGCGTCGTCGGCGACTTCGGCTATCGCGCCTACGTCGATTCGGCGCCCGTGCTGGAAAAGGCGCTGGCGCGCAACGCCGGGCTGGGCTGGATCGGCAAGCATACGGTGCTGATCAACAAGCGCGCCGGCTCGTATTTCTTTCTCGGCGAGCTGTACACCGACCTGCCGTTGCCGGTGGACGCACCGGCCAGCGCGCACTGCGGCAGCTGCAACCGCTGCATCGACATCTGCCCGACGCAGGCCATAGTCGGGCCCTACCGACTCGATGCGCGACGCTGCATCTCCTATCTCACGATCGAACTCAAGGGCAGCATCCCCGAAGAGCTGCGCGCGCCGATGGGCAACCGCATCTTTGGCTGCGACGACTGCCAGCTGATCTGCCCGTGGAACAAGTTTGCGCAGGAAACCACCGAGCCGGATTTCGCGCCGCGGCATAGCCTGGACGGCGCCAAACTGGTCGATCTGTTCGGCTGGAGCGAAGAGGAATTCCTCAAACGCACCGAGGGCATGGCTATCCGCCGTACCGGCTACGAAGGCTGGTTGCGCAATATCGCCGTGGCGCTGGGCAACGCGCCGACGTCGGACGCTGTCACCGCCGCGCTGGAGGCGCAAGCGGCGCATGTGTCACCGGTTGTACGCGAACACGTGCAGTGGGCGCTGGCCCGCCATCAACGCTGACGAATCAGGCGGCGGCCATCTGCTTGGGGATCGATCGATTGGTGTGCGAGATGCGATTGTGCGCATCGGCGTATACCAGAGTGGGCTGGAATTTCTCCAGCTCCGCCTCGCTGAGCTGGGCGAAGGCGGCGATGATGATCAGATCACCCGGCTGGGCGCGATGCGCCGCGCTGCCGTTGACCGAAATGATGCCCGAGCCTTCCTCGGCACGCAGCGCGTAAGTGACGAAACGCTTGCCGTTATTGATGTTCCAGGCGTGGATCTGCTCGTACTCACGGATGCCCGACGCGTCGAGCAACAGGCCGTCGATCGCGATCGAGCCTTCGTAATGAAGCTCGGCATGGGTAACGGTGACCCGGTGGATCTTGGCCTTGAGCATGTTCAGGTGCATGACGTACTTCCCGCAGGTACAGCCTGCGCAACGGGTAATTATCGAAGCCCGGAGGCTTTGCCGCAACTGGACGGCCGGATGGGGACTATTTAGGGGCGTGCTAGTCGAACATCAAGTTGTCGATCAGGCGGGTCGTGCCCAGCCGGGCGGCAATGAGCGCGACCAGGCCCTCGCGCTGATCTTCGGCCGGTTCGGCCAGGTCGTCGGCGCGGCGAATCACCGCATAATCGGGCGCAAAACCCGCGCGCGTGAGCCGCGAGGCGGCCACCTGCTCCAGCGCACGCCAGGCGTGACCCTGCAGAAACAGCTCGCGCATCTTGCTCAGGGTGTCGTAGATCAGGACAGCGCGGGCTCGCTCGTCGGGCGACAGGTACTGGTTGCGCGAACTCAGCGCCAGGCCATCGTCGGCGCGCAGGGTCGGCGCGGACATCACCTTCACCGGCAGCGACAGGTCGCGCACCATGCGCTCGATCACCTTCAGCTGCTGGAAATCTTTCTGACCGAAGACGGCGATATCCGGCTGCACCAGATTGAACAGCTTGCACACCACCGTGGCGACGCCGTCGAAGTGCCCCGGGCGATGGGCGCCCTCCAGCGTTTCGGTGATTTGCGGCACCCGCAGGCTGACGCTGTGCTCGGGTCCGAACGGGTAAATCGTGCCGACATCGGGGGCAAACAGCAGGTCGCAGTCCTGGTCGGCCAGCGCGGCCTGATCCTGCACCAGGGTGCGCGGGTAGCGCTCGAAGTCCTCGTTCGGACCGAACTGGGTGGGGTTGACGAAAACGCTGGCGATCACTCGCTCGGTGCGCGCACGCGCCAGCTTGATCAGCGACTGATGGCCTGCGTGCAGGTTGCCCATGGTCGGCACAAAGCCGACGGTTTCGCCCTTGCTGCGCCAGCCGCGGATAGCCGCGCGCAGCGCGGAGACGTCTTGTACGGTCTGCATGGTGGGGTTTGGCCGGTCAGTTGAAACAGTGTTCGGGCGCGGGGAAAGCGCCGCTACGCACATCCTCGGCGAAGGCCGCGATGGCTGCTGCCACAGAATCGCGCCCGGCGAGGAAATCCTTGCTGAACTTCGGTCGCTTGCCCGGCGTGATGCCGAGCATGTCATGGATGACCAACACCTGCCCGTCGCAGTGCGGGCCGGCGCCGATGCCGATGACCGGAATGGTTACCGCGGCCGTCACGCGCTCGCCCAATGCAGTTGGCACACCTTCCAGCACCAGCAGATCGGCGCCAGCTGCCTGCACCGCCAGCGCCTCGGCCAGAATATGGTCCGCCGCTGTCTGCTCGCGGCCCTGAATGCGAAAGCCGCCGAACTTGTGCACCGACTGCGGCGTAAGGCCCAGATGCGCGCACACGGGAATCGCCCGCGCGACCAGGGCGGCGATGCCTTCGAGGATATGCGGTGCGGCGCCTTCGATCTTCACCATCGCCGCGCCGGCCTCGCCGACCAGGCGCGCGCCGGCTTCCAGCACATGCGCCGTGTCGCGATCGGCCATGAACGGCAGATCGGCCACCAGCATCGTGGCAGACAACCCACGGGCGACGGCCGCGGTGTGATAGACCATGTGATCAAGCGTCACGGGCAGCGTGCTGCGATGCCCCTGCACCACCATGCCCAGCGAATCGCCCACCAGCGCGATGTCGACGCCTGCATTTTCAAGCTGCCAGGCAAAGCTGGCGTCGTACGCGGTCAGCATAACGATGCGCCGCCCCTGCGCCTTCATCGCGTGCAGGCCCGGTACGGTGACCGGCTTGCGTTCGGGGGTGCTGGCGTTTTGCACGTACACGGCAATTCCTCAGATTAACGGGAACATCGGCCGCCGATTATCGGCCGCGCACGATGGTGGCTCAAGCTTGAAAACTTTCAGCCCAGACGCTCGCAGCCGGAGGCATCGAGCAGTTCCAGCAGCGCGCGCACCGTTCCCTGGCCTGGAATCTCCAGCGTGGGCGCGATGTCGAACAGCGGCAGCAGCACAAAGGCGCGTTCGGCGATGCGCGGGTGCGGCAGGATCAGCCGCTCATCGTGCCGAGTCACGCCGTCCATGTGCAGCAGATCCAGATCCAGCGTGCGCGGACCGTTGCGCTCGGCGCGCACGCGGCCGGCGTTGCTCTCGATCTGCAGCAGCGCGTCGAGCAAGGGCTCCGGCAGCAGCTCGGTATGCAAAGCGACGACGGCGTTGATAAACGGCGGCTGTTCGAGCACACCCCAGGGCGCGGTCAGATAAAGCGGCGAACGGCGCAGCACACGGGTAACAGGCAAGCCATCGAGCGCGTCCATCGCAGCGACAACCTGCTGCCGCGAATCACCGAGATTGCTGCCCAGCGCGACGTAAGCCAGCGTCACGCCGAGCCCGATTTGTCGCCCGGCTTGCGACGGCGACGACGCGGGCGAGGTTTGCCC
>CBAAAD010000354.1:0-3830 GCA_964658785.1 uncultured Methylobacterium sp. | reverse complement strand
GCAGTTTAGCGCGTGCGCTGTCTCGTTGACCCCGGCTGGGTCGCGTGCTATCACAATACGGCGCTTGGTTCGCAAGCTTTTCCGACACCTTTCCATGAATGATCTTCGCCGCGAGTTCGAACAGGCTGCTGAGGATATTCAGCGACACGGCGAGCGCCCCGATAACGACACCTTGCTCAAGCTTTACGCGCTGTACAAGCAAGGGTCAGAAGGCGATCTCAAGGCCGCACCACCCGGTTTTTTTGATTTCATTGGCACGGCCAAACATGAGGCTTGGGCCAAGCTGCATGGCGTCACCGAGGAAGAGGCCATGCGCCGATATATCGCCCTCGTGCATCAGCTGCTGGTCTGAAACGGCCTCGCTGGAAATACAGCGCTTGCTTTCAACCCTCGAACACCGGCACATTCATACGATTGTTTGAACCGGCCGTGATCGCATGAACTACCCGCATCTGTTTGCTCCGCTGAATCTGGGCCACGTCACCCTGCCCAACCGCATACTCATGGGCTCGATGCATACCGGACTAGAGGACAAGGCCAGCGATTACGACAAGCTGGCCGCGTATTTCGCCGAGCGCGCCCGCGGCGGCGTGGGCCTGATGGTGACCGGCGGCATCGCACCAAGCATTCGCGGCTGGCTGAAGCCGTTTGGTGGTCGCTTATCGATGCCATGGCACAAGCCACGCCACCGCAAGCTGACCGACGCCGTGCATACCGAGGGCGGCCTGATCTGCATGCAGATCCTGCACGCCGGCCGCTACGGCTATCACCCGCTGTCGGTGGCGCCGTCAAAGATCAAGTCGCCGATCACACCGTTCACACCGAGCGCGCTCAGCACGCGCGGGGTTGAACAGACCGTCAGGGACTTCGTCCGGTGCGCCAGGCTGGCGCAAGAGGCCGGCTACGACGGCGTCGAGGTCATGGGTTCGGAAGGCTATCTGATCAACCAGTTCATCGCCGCGCGCACCAATCAGCGCAGCGACGCCTGGGGTGGCGATGCCGCGCGGCGCATGCGCCTGCCGATTGAAATCGTTCGCCGCACGCGCGAGGCGGTGGGCAAGAATTTCATCATCATCTATCGCCTGTCGATGCTCGACCTGGTCGAGGGCGGCCAGGACTGGGACGAAATCGTCACGCTGGCCAAGGGTATCGAGGCGGCCGGTGCCAGTATCCTCAATACCGGCATCGGCTGGCACGAGGCGCGCATACCGACCATCGTCACCAGCGTGCCGCGCGCCGGCTTCGCCTGGGTCACCAAGAAGCTCAAGGGCGAGGTGGCAATTCCTCTCATCACCACCAACCGCATCAACATGCCCGACGTGGCGGAAAGCATTCTTGCCGACGGCGCCGCCGACATGGTCTCGATGGCGCGGCCGCTGCTGGCTGACCCGGACTGGGCGGTGAAAGCCAAAGCCGGACGCAGCGAGCGCATCAATACCTGCATCGCCTGCAACCAGGCCTGCCTCGACCATGTTTTTCAGAACAAGCGCGCCAGCTGCCTGGTCAATCCGCGTGCCTGCCATGAAACCGAGCTGGTCATTGCACCAACCTCGCAGCGCAAACGTATTGCCGTCGTCGGCGCAGGTCCTGCCGGCTTGGCGTGTGCCAGCACGCTGGGTCAGCGCGGCCACACGGTGACGCTCATCGACAAGGCGCAGGAAATCGGCGGCCAGTTCAATTACGCCAAGCAGATTCCCGGCAAGGAAGAATTCTATGAAACCCTGCGCTACTTCGGCCACCAGCTGACCGACAACGGCGTCGAGGTAAAACTCGGCCAGACCGCCGACGCGGTGTCGCTGGTCGCCGGCGGCTACGACGAAGTGGTCGTCGCCACGGGCATTACGCCGCGTGCGGTGCGCTTTCCGGGCAGCGACGATGCCCGCGTTCTGAGCTACCTGGATGTTTTGGCGCGCCATGCGCCGGTGGGCGCGCGGGTCGCCGTGATCGGCGCCGGCGGCATCGGATTTGACGTGGCCGAGTTTCTCGTGGAAAACGCCCCTTCGGCCGCTACCAGCGTGGCGCGCTGGACGCACGAATGGGGCGTCGACATGCAGCTGGCGCATCGCGGCGGTCTGCAGAAAGCGCAGCCCGAAGCGCCGGTCCGGCAGGTCTGGCTGCTTCAGCGCAGCGAGGGACGGCCCGGCGGTCGACTCAACAAGACCAGTGGCTGGGTTCATCGCGCCACGTTAAAGGCCAAGCGGGTGCAGATGCTAGGCGGGGTCAGCTATGAGCGCTTCGACGAACAAGGTCTGCACATCGTCATCGGCGGCCAGCCGCAGATTCTTCCGGTCGACAACATCGTGATTTGCGCCGGTCAGGAGCCCAATCGCCAGCTGGCTGACGACTTGATCGCCGCTGGCGTCAAGGTTCACGTCATCGGCGGTGCCGACGTGGCGGCTGAACTCGACGCCAAGCGGGCCATTGCGCAGGGTACCCAGCTCGCCAGCCAGCTCTAGGCGCTGCGGCGCGCTGAATGCAAGCCGGCGGCCGGACAAAAAAGAACGCCCCGCGTTTGCAACGCATCAACATGGGTCAGGGGGGAGATGACCAGATGTCGTATTTAGCGTTGCCGCGGGGCGAGGGCCACCGCCGCTAGGGGGAGGGGAAGCGGCGTGACGAGCGGAAGTATGGAATCGACGCTTATAAGTATCCAATATATATTTACCGCCACACTTATTTGATAACGCTATATGTTTGCCACGCCCCGACATGTTTGATTTTCGCCAGCTGCGCTATTTCGTGGCCGTCGCCGAGGAGCTGAGCTTTACTCGCGCGGCGATCCGGCTGCATCTGTCGCAACCGCCGCTATCCCAGCAGATTCAGGCGCTGGAGCACGATCTGGG
This sequence comes from uncultured Methylobacterium sp., assembly GCA_964658785.1. Taxonomy (GTDB): domain Bacteria; phylum Pseudomonadota; class Gammaproteobacteria; order Xanthomonadales; family Rhodanobacteraceae; genus Rhodanobacter. Next base: position 987 of record CBAAAD010000354.1, on the reverse strand, counting down.
CGTGCGTTTGCTCGAGCGCAACAAGCGCAACGTTGCGCTGACCGAGCCCGGCAAAATTTTCCTGGAACAGGCGAAACAGATACTGGCCAAGGCCGATGAAGCGCGCAGTCACGTGGTCGCGGCTGCGGAAGGCCATACCGGACAGCTGCGACTGGCTTACACGGTATCGGTCTCCTTCCACCCTGCACTGCCCCAAACGCTGCTGCGTTACGGCCAGGTCGCGCCCAACGTGCGTTTGCAGCTTATCGAGATGTATACCGAACCTCAGTTTGCCGCGCTGTTGGCGGGCCAGATCGACGTCGGTTTCGTGCGCGACGAACCGCTGCACGCCCAGGATGCTCGGTCACTGCGCCTGCATGTCATCGACCGCGAACCGCTGCTGCTGGCGGTGCCGATGGGGCACCGTCTGGCTGGCCGAAAAAGCTTGCGGCTGATTGAAGTGGCCGCCGACGCCTTCATTTCGCAGCCGCGCGAACTGGCCGCCACGCTTTACGACAGCCTGGTCCGACTGGCAACCAAGGCGGGGTTCGAGCCGCTGATCATCCAGCAGGCGCAGCAGATCAACGGTCTGCTGGCGCTCGTCGCTGCGGGTCTGGGGATGGCGCTCGTGCCTGCCAGCATGCGCGCGGTGCGACTGTCTGGCGTCAGCTATGTCGCACTGGAAGACTCCGATGCCTATATGCTGCTTGCCGTAGCCTGCCGCGTCGACGACGAATCCCCTGCGCTTCGGCAATTCATGTCCACGGTGGCCGACGCATCCGCTGCCTGAGGCTTGTGATAAGGCAAAGCCCCCGCTACACTTACGGACTTAATTTTTGAATAGTGTCAGGAGCTGGCCGTGAAGGTGCTTAACTCTTTGAAGTCCGCCAAGGCGCGGCACCGTGACTGCAAGGTCGTTCGCCGTCGCGGCAAGGTGTTCGTGATCTGCAAGAGCAACCCCCGTTTCAAGGCTCGTCAGCGCTGAGTCCATTTGGGCACACACGTTGG
>CBAAAD010000353.1:0-3836 GCA_964658785.1 uncultured Methylobacterium sp. | reverse complement strand
GCACTCATCGCCTCCAAACCGTTATCACTGGAAGCTGCACTCATCACCTCCAGACCGTTCGCACTGAGCGTAGCCCGCAGAGCGGGCGGAGTCGAAGTGCAACCCGCCACAGTTTCTCGATCTGCGCCCTTGTTCCAGAGTTGAATCAGCAACCCCTAGCGACACCAACCCTCATCAGGATTCGCCATGACACTTGCCCTCACCAATGCCCGGGTACTCACTCCGCAAGGCTGGCGTGACGATGTGGCCGTGCTGTTGGACGAGGGCCATATTCTCGATGTCGTGCCCTCATCCAACGCGCGCGTGCAACAGATCGAGCAGCAGGATCTGGCGGGCGCCATGCTGCTGCCCGGCTTTATCGATACGCAGGTCAACGGCGGCGGCGGGGTGCTGTTCAACGACGCGCCGACGGTGGAAACGATTCGCCGTATCGGGGCCGCGCATCGGCGCTTCGGCACGACCGGTTTTCTGCCGACGCTGATCAGCGACAACGTGGAGACCATGCGCGCCGCGATGGCCGCCGTGGAGCAGGCGCTGGCCGACAACGTGCCCGGCGTGTTGGGTATCCATCTTGAGGGTCCTTATCTCGCGCCCGCGCGCAAAGGCGTGCACGACGCGAAATTCTTCCACGCGCCCGGCAGCGAGGAGCTTGCGATGCTCTGCGCGCCGCATGCGGGCGTGCGCCTCATGACGCTGGCTCCCGATCAAGTCGCGAATGAAAGCATCCGGTCGCTGGCCGCGGCAGGGCTGGTGCTCTGCGCCGGTCATACTGCGGCGGATTACGCCACGACCAAAAAGGCATTGGCCGACGGCATTTGCGGCTTCACGCATCTGTTCAACGCGATGACGCCGCTGGGCAGCCGCGAACCCGGCGTGGTCGGCGCCGCGCTCGACGATGCGCAAAGCTGGTGCGGGCTGATTGTCGACGGTCATCACGTGCATCCGGCGACGCTGCGCGCAGCCATCGCCGCCAAGCCGCGCGGCAAGATGCTGCTGGTCACCGACGCGATGCCGCCGGTCGGCGCGGATCATCCCGACTTCGTGCTCAACGGCGAAACCATCACTGCGAGAGACGGCATCTGCCAGACCGCGCAGGGCACCCTCGCCGGCTCCGCGCTGGACATGGCCAGCGCCGTGCGCAATACCGTAGACATGCTTGGCCTCCCGCTGGACGAGGCGGTGCGCATGGCCAGCACGTATCCCGCGGAGTTTTTGGGTTTGGGCCACAGCCACGGCCAAATTGCCGTCGGCTATCGGGCCGATCTTGTTGCCATGGACGGCGGTTACAACATTCAGCAAAGCTGGATTGCCGGGGCTTCGGTATAAGTGACGCTGGGCCGCTTAGCTGGGTGGCTTACAGCTGCGAACAGCGAGGTCATCGTGCGTTTATCTTCGCCTGATCCAGCGATGAATATTTCTAAGCACAAAATAAAAAGAGCATCCCGCATGGGATGCCCTTTGTTTGAGAACTTCTAAGTTCAGAAGTCGTACGTTGCGGACAGGCGAGCGTAGCGCGGAGTCTGGTAATACAACGGAATACCGTAAGTATTCGAGACGCTTCCCGGAGAATCTTCGTAAGTTGCATCGACCAGGATTGGCTTTTGCTCATTCGTTACGTTGAAGATATCCAGTTTGAAAGCCAGCTTGTGGTCTGCGAAATCGGGACTGTAGGTAATGCCCAAGTCCAGCTGACGTAGCCAAGGTGTCCTGCCTGCAGAACCCGGAGGCGAAAGTTGCCCATTGCAGAAGCGATATGATGACCCGTAGCCGTCTGGATCGGTTCCATCGCCCGCGCTGGCTCCGTTAGGACCCGGAAAATAACCGAGGCAAGACTTCGGTGTACCCGAGATCAATTTCAGGCCGCCCGACACCAGCCATTCCGGAGTTAGCTGATAACTGCCGTAAGCCTTGAACTGGTGTTTGCGATCGTTCGACAGTGCGCCATTCGATCCAATCATGAGTTCCGCGAAGTCCCAGTCTTCAGTCTTGGAAACGTCAGACTGACCGATGTCGGAACGTACCTGTCCTTCGGTATTGCCGTAGCTACGCGAGAATGTGTAGTCCACGCGGCCGGCCCATTTTCCATCGAACGGATGTTCCAGATAAAGGTCCAGACCGTAGTACTTGCGTTTAGCCCCTTGGGTAAAGCCCCAATCGGTTTTCGACATGTTCACCTGATAGAAACCACCCGCGGTATTCTCGATGTTATAGGTGTTGGTCTCACCCGGATTAAACAATTTGCAAGACGGAGTGAGATCGCCGCTGGCACTGGTCTTTACGGTGGAAAGGTCGACACCGTTGGCAGCAAGCTTGTCGAAAATTTTGCCTTCATCGCAAACGTCGTCGATGGCGCTTTCGATCTTACGAACGGTCACTTTTGCTCCGGCCACCCAATTCGGTCCGAGCGTTTTGCTCAGGCCCAGGATTGCTTCGTCCTGATATTCCGATTTGAGATTCGTCGGTGACACTGTCTTGGCATTCGGGGTCTCACCGGTTTCGCCGTCAGCAGAAACCGGGCCAGGCCCAAGTGGGCTCAAGCCTGTGGGATTTCCGCTCGCGTCGATGCCCGTATAAGTGAAGTACTCATTGGTGTAGGTGGACGCTGAACCACCGCGAATGGCGACTGCGCTGGGAAGGGCGAGGTAATAGCGTCCAAGATTGCCGAATACTTTAAGCGAGGCGTCACCCATAACGTCCCAGCTGAAACCAAGTCGTGGCGCCCACTGGTTCTTTTGATCGACAAACGCCTGACCAACGTTGTTGTAGTTCTTGAACTCGTCATTGCGAATGCCGAGGCTCAATAGCAGATTGTCATTGACCTGCCAGCGGTCTTCGAAAAATTGAGCTTTCTGCGACAGCGACGCGCTGGTCAATGTTGAAAAAATAAACTGCCTTACGTAATAACCGTTGCCACCCGCCGGCCCGACGCCAAGCCCGCTATTGAGTGGGGCGGTGGGGTCTGATTCTTTTCCGTAAATCCACGCATAGCCCGGGCCACCCATCGCCTGACCTTCATCCCGAGCGTTGTAATGCATGTTGTCTATGCCGACGGAGAGCTGATGGTCGCCCAAGTGGTAGGAGAGATCAGCTCGAAGACCGTGTGTTGTGCTGCCGGCACTTGGCGACGTTGTGGCATATGTGGGCACGCCATTTCGGATAGGCACGCCCCCAGTAATGCCCGGATCCTCCAGCGTGGTGCCTGACAGATACGGAAGCGTGTCACTGAGACCTGGTGTGGTTTGGTAGTCGGTTGTCTTGTTTTTGCCGTATGTCGCTGAGAACGTCAGATCGTCCGTGATGTAGCTGGTGTACTGGGCGATATAAAAATCGTGCGCGTACTTGTGGGACGTCGGGTTGCCATTGACGACGTTGCTTTGCTTGCCGGTAGCGTAGTCGTAGTCGTAGTAATCGCCGGAGTAGCTCTCCTTCGTCGAGATGTCGGTCAATTCCAGGATGTTGTTATCAGTGATATTCCAGTCGATCTTGGCGTAGACCTTCGGGTCACTGTACTTGTAGTGATTGTTGGCCTGGACGCTCGAATCGATCGACGGCGTGGACACACCCTGTTGCTTTTCAGCTTCGGCAGACAGGAAAAAGAATAGCTTGTCCTGAATCAGCGGGCCGCTCACGTAAGCGCTGTACGTCGTGTCCCATGACTTGTTGTTGTCGCGGCGGCGGTAAAGTGTTCCGGGTAGAGTTTCATCCGTGTAACCGTACCCTGCCGGAAGATTTTTCTTCGGATAGTAGGTATCCGTCGGATTGGCGGAGGCAAAAGTCGGCGCCCAGGTTACCTGTCCGCCAAAATGCCAGTCATTCGTTCCGCGCTTGCCGACCTG
>CBAAAD010000352.1:0-3842 GCA_964658785.1 uncultured Methylobacterium sp. | reverse complement strand
GCCTGAAGCTGATGGCTCTTGGCGTGGGTGGCGGCAATGCGCACGCCCCAGTCGAACAGCGGGATGCTCAATATCGGACCCAGCGAGAAGATGCCGCCGGGCGTTCGAGTGCGGTTGTCGTCATCGGCGATATTGACGGCCCAGACCAGGGATGCGCCCAGCCCGACCTGCGGGTACATGTCCGCGTGCGTGAGTGCGAGGTCACCGGCGCTGCGCAGCACCTCGGCTTCGGCGCGCGCAATTTCCGGGCGCGTGCGCAGCAGATCGACCGGCGCGGCGCTGAGCTGAAATGATCCGATATCGGGCTGGGTGCCCGGTTGCAGCCAGGCGGCGTCCGGATGATTTTGCCCAACCAGCACCGCCAGCTGCTGCGCGCTGGCGTTGATCGCCTGGCGCGGTGCGGCCAGCGCTGCTTCGGCCTGTGCGCACAGCGCCTGAGCCTGATCGACTTCCGCTGGTGCGACCAGCTGCAGATGCTCGCGCACCTTCAGCAGCTGCCAGTGGCGCTGGTGCGCCTGGCTGATCCGGGTCAGCAATCGTTCCTGCTGCTGGGCTGTACGCAGCTCGATCCAGTCGCGCACCACTTCGGCCACCAGCGATACCTGCGCCACGCGCAGATCGGCGACGCTTCCGTCCATCGCGCCCTGGGCCTGCCGCTGCGTGCCTTCGCGGCGGCCGAAGAGGCCGAATTCCCAGTTCGCATCGAATCCTGCAACAAAGTAGGACGCGTGGGCGTTGGGGTCGATGGCGTCGTCGGTACGGGCGCTCAGCGTGGGCAGATAGATGTCATTCGCCCGACCATGGATGGCGCGGGTGGCCAGCATGCGTTCCACTGCCTGGGCCACGTCGAGATTGTTGGCCAGCGCGCGATCGACCAGCGCGTCGAGCTGCGGATCGTTGAAGCCATGCCACCATCCCTGCAGATCGGTGGGCTTGGCGGGATCCGCGGCGAGCGCATGCTGCCACTGCACCGGTAGCGGCGTGGCCACTTTCGGCACCGGCGCGGCGCAGCCTGACAGGACCCCGAGCAGGCCACCACAGACAAGATAGCCGAGGGTTGCGCGACTCAGCATGCGTGATGTGGCTCGATGCATGATCCGATGGCGCGAGTCCCACACTGGTGCATTGCGATATCCGGGATAGTCATGACGGAAGTGGTGACGATGGTATTGGCGTATTGTGAGGGCTCGACGACGCGTGCGATACCTCGAGCCCACCTGACGGTCACATCGCATGCAGTTGCAAACGTGGCGCAGGCGTCTTGCATCACGCTATGGTCGTTTGCTTTAGTCCCGCTTAGCGGCCGGCGGAAACCGGACGTCCACCGTAAGGCCGCGCTTGTCGCCAAGCCGGTAGACCACTTCGGCGTGATGTCGTTCGGCAATGCGCTGAACAATCGCCAGCCCGAGGCCGCTGCCTTCCTCGCTGCTGCCGGGCGCGCGAAAAAAACGCTCGCTCAGACGCGGCAGCAGCTCGGGCGGTACGCCGGGTCCGTCATCTTCCACGCTGAGGGTGGCACCGCCGTCCGCCTGTGCATGCAGGTTGACGGTGACGGTGCTGCCGCGGCCGGCGTAGCGGATGGCGTTGTCGATCAGGTTGTCCAGCAGATCCTGCACGCTGGCGACATCGCCCAGGATGCACAGCGGCTGCTTCGAGCTGGGTCCTTGATAGCCCAGATCCACGCCGGCGCCGAGCGCTTCGTGGACGCGCAGCGATACCGTTTCGGGAATCAGCCGATTCAGGTCGAGCAGGTCAGTGTCGATCGAGTCCAGCGAGGTGGCCTGCGCGCGCGTCAGCGCGAGCAACTGCGAGGAGGTGCGCGCCGCGCGCTGGGTCAGTCGGTGGATATGCGACAGCGCATCGGCCATGGTTTCGGGCCGCGAATCGGCCAGCGCGCGATCGACATGCAGGCTGAGCCCGGCCAGCGGCGTGCGCAGCTGGTGCGCCGCATCGGCAATAAAGCGGTCGTGCAGCGCGAGCATGCTGCGCAGGCGCGCGAACAGCGCATCGATGGTGCGCGTGAGCGGCAGGATTTCCTGCGGCACGTCGGCGCCGCCGATCGGCGTGAGCTCGTGCGAGCGTCGGGCCAGCCGCTCGGTCAGCGGATTGAGCACGCGCAGGCCGTGATTGACGCCGAACCAGACCAGCGACAGCACGCTGAGAATCAGCAGTGTCTGCATTACGGTGGCCAGTATCAGGATTTCGCGCGCCTGTTGATGGCGGTCGCGGAACGTCTCGGCCACCGTGATGGTCAGCGTGTCGCTGGGGTCTTTCAGCGAAGCGCGTTGCACTGTGGCTGCGCGTACCTCGTGGTTGTCCAGCCGCGTGTCGTACAGCGCCGGCTTGGCATTCGGCGCCATGGTTTGTACCGGGGCCTCCAGCCGTCCGCTGCCGGCAAGCATGCCGCGTTTGGCGCTGCGTACGCTGAAATAGCCGCGGCTGTCCGGATCGTATTCGAGCAGGAATTTCGCCTGCGGCGTGAGCTCGCTACCGAGCGCGTCGTTGCTCAGCATGGTGGCCAGGGTCAGCGCGTCGTCACTGAGATCGTGGTCGTGCACGCGGTTGGCGTAGGACAACGCCACACCGTAGGTCAGCATCGCATCGAGCAGCAGCAGGGCCGCCATCGGGATCAGCAGAAAAATCAGCAGTCGACGGCGCAGGCTCGGACGCAGGCGAACGACACGCGGCGGACTCATTCGAGATCGCCGTCGGAGGCTTCGGCTTCTTCCAGCAGATAGCCCAGCCCGCGGATGGTGCGCACGCCGGTGCCGCTGCCGTGCAGCTTGCGGCGCAGGCGGTGGATGGCGATGTCCAGGCCGTTGTCGGTCAGCTCCTGGTCCCAGTCGCACAGCGCTTCGATCAGCTGGGCGCGGCTGGTGACGCGATCGGGGCGCAGCGCCAGCGCTTCGAGCAGGCCGAACTCGCGCGCGGTGAGCTCGAGCGCGGTGTCGTCGATCCAAGCGCGATGGCCGGGCAGGTCCAGCCGCAGTCGTCCCAGCTGCAGCTCCGGCACGCCGCGGCTGCTGGCGCGACGCAGCAGTGCGCGCACGCGTGCCTCGAATTCGGATAGCGCGAAGGGTTTCACCAGATAATCGTCGGCGCCCAGATCGAGCACGCGAATGCGCTCGGGCAAGCCGTCGCGCGCCGTCACCACCAGCACCGGCATGCCGGCGCCGCGGCTGCGCAGGCGCTTCAGCACTTCGGTGCCGTCAAGCTGGGGCAGGCCGAGATCCAGCACCAGCAGGTCGTACTCGTGATCGCGCAGCGCGGTGTCGGCCAGGTTGCCGCTGGCCACGTGATCCACCGCATGGCCGCCGTGGCGCAGCGAGCCGCAGATGCCTTCGGCGATGGATGGATCATCCTCGGCCAGCAGAATGCGCATGTTGAATCCTTGGGGTTGACGGGACGAGTGACGCGGCGGCCGCTGATGAAACATTCAAGCCGCCGACCGCTTGATCATTCCGGCGTGTCCATAAAATGGAAAAGATCGACTCCCCATTTTATCCCCCGACAGGACAAGGCGTATATGCGGCGGTGGCAGCGTGCGACTTCGGCATCCGGCCCAGGGCGCCGCTTGATTCGGCGACCTTCCCGGGCATGACCTCTGGTCTATGCGACGGCATCGCGTTGGGGGCACTATGCGTCAGGGGTCAAGGGGAGAACGAGCGTGATGCGATCAGCCGCAAGTGGTTCGGTGTTGTTTTGCGCGTGGGTGATGGTCGCCACGTCGGGTACGTGCAGCGCCGCATCAATGGCGCTGGCAGCGTCCGCGGCGACCGATGTATCGGCTCTGCCCACGGCGCCCGCGATCGAGCCGGCGGCCGCCGCCCCGCTGGATATTC
>CBAAAD010000351.1:0-3863 GCA_964658785.1 uncultured Methylobacterium sp. | reverse complement strand
AGGTGATGCAGCGACTGGAAGCTGGTCGACGCCGCCATGAAGCGCTGATTGAACAGCTGCAGATGGCCACTGCGTGCGCGCGCTTCCGCATCTTCGAAGATCACCGAGCTACGCAGGTCTTCCAGCGTCACCGCATCGCGCACGAAACGCAGGTGGGCGTTTTCCATGGCGTCGCGCGGAATACTGCCGCCGGTGCTGCCCTGCACGAAGCCGATGAAGTGTGCGAACTGCGCTCTCGCCGTACGGCGCAACACATCGCGCATGCGGCTGGGCAGCACGACATCGTTCACCGCACCGCTCACCATCAGCGCCAGCAGCACCTCGCTGATGCGTGCCACGGCGGAATCGAACACCGCCGGCGGATGATTGATCACAGGCACCGCGATAATCGCAGGGGTATAGCCGCCCAGTACAAACGCATACGACTTGAAGTTGCGATACAGCGTGGCGCCGCCGGCGCACAGGCCAATCCACAGCGACAACGACAGCAGAAACAGCTCTCGCTGCTGCGGAAACAGCCCCACGATAAAGAAAGCGGCCACCGCGCCGGCCAGCGTGCCGATCGCCCGATAAAAGCTTTTGGCCAGCACCATGCCGGACTGGCGGTTGGCGACAATGATGACGGTGAGCATGGCCGTCGATGGCTGCGCGAGTGAAAAACGCATGGCCAGCCAGCCAGTGAGATAAAAGGCCAGCAGGGTCTTGAATACAAAAAGCCACACGCCCCCTTCGTCGCGCAACGTGTCAACGACAACGGTACGGTTATTTGGATTTGCAATGGCGGCAGCGTTGACTGACATGCGATGCGCCTCAGGCGGACAGTCCGTTCAACATCTTTTTCAGCAGCTTCTCCAGCTGCTTCTGCTCGGTCACGCTCAGATCACGGCCCTGGCGTTCCAGCAGCCCGCAGATGTCGGGCAGAAAGCGGTTGATCAGGGCCAGACCCGCAGACGTAAGGCTCAGCTCAACCTTGCGGCGATCCTCCGCGCTGCTGGCGCGAACGATCAGACCCTTGTCGCAAAGCTCGTTGGTGAGGCGGGTGATGTTCGCTGATTTTTCCCCCGCCGCTTCGGCCAACTCCGATGGCAGCATCGTCCCGCTCTCCGTGCCGTAGATCATCATCAGCAGGTTGTATTCGGGATGATTGATCCCATACGGCTTCAGGATGGTGTTGGCGTCGTCGTGCAGCGCCTTGTGGATGTGCTTGATCAGGCGCGCCAGCTTGCCCGGTCCCATGGGAAAGCGCGGATAGCGCTTGCAGGTAACGGCGAGGCGCTGTTCGGTGGGAGCAAAGCTATTGTTCACTGGCGCCTCACTTCATAGTGATCGGTTTGGTATAGTTTATATATGTACTATATATTTGTAAATATATTTTCTGCCTTCACTCATCCGGGCCTCGATGTAAGACAAGCTCACCGAAAGTTGACTTGGCGATCGATATTCTCTGTCACTGGCCGATGACTGCATCGTCTCAAACGCAGCAACTATTCAGAACGCACGCCGGCAACCCGACCTTGCCGATAGCTTCAATCCCACGCGCGCCTTGCTAAATCCCCCTGTTCGATGCAGCTCCATGGAAGGTTCTGCGTGATCCCGTTCAACGCGACCAAGCCAGCCCCAGGAGCCAGCCATGTCCGAGAAGAAAACGAGAGCCAACGCTCCCGCTACCGACGCACCGAACGATAGCGCCGCCTTAAGCCGCGGTAACTTTCCGCAAATGTTCGGCGTCACCGGCGCTGTCACAGGCTTAAGCTTGCCTAAAGCTGAAAATGCAGCTGCGCCGCTCGCCGGCCCGGCGGAAGATGCCGGCATCGCCGATCCTGCGAAGCTTTCCCTGACGCTGAAAGTCAACGGCAGCAACCAGACCTTGCGCGTCGACCCGCGCACGACGCTGCTCGACGCGTTGCGCGATCACCTGCAGCTCACCGGCAGCAAAAAAGGCTGCGATCACGGCCAGTGCGGTGCCTGCACGGTTCATGTAAATGGTCGACGGGTGAACGCCTGCCTGAGTCTTGCCGCCATGCACGAAGGCGACGAGATCACCACCATCGAAGGCCTCGGTAAACCCGGCGGCCTGCATCCAATGCAGCAGGCGTTTCTGGAGCATGACGGCTACCAGTGCGGTTACTGCACCTCGGGCCAGATCATGTCGGCCACCGCGCTGCTGAAAGAGGCCTGCGGCTCGGCCAATGCCGACGTCAAAGAAGCCATGAGCGGCAACATCTGCCGCTGTGGCGCGTATTCCAACATCGTTGCGGCCATTCAGCAGGTCCGCAAAGCCTGAGGAGCAAGACATGGAACCTTTTACCTATTCGCGCGCCAGCCAGACGCGCGACGCGATCGCCGCAGCGGCCAACGCCAGCACCGCCCAGCAGGGCGCCGAAGTACGGTTCGTTGCCGGTGGCACCACGCTGATCGATCTAATGAAGCTCAACGTCGAGCGCCCGCAGCAGGTGATCGACATCAATCATTTGCCTTTGAGTGAAGTTGAAATGCTGAGCGATGCACGCCTGAAGATTGGCGCTCTCGTACGCAACAGCGACCTCGCCCATCATCCGGTTGTTCAGCGCGATTACGCGGTGCTGTCCGAGGCGCTGCTCGCCGGTGCGTCCACGCAGCTGCGCAATATGGCCAGCACCGGCGGCAATCTGCTACAGCGCACGCGCTGCAATTACTTCCGCGATGCCGATATGCCGTGCAACAAGCGCGACCCCGGCAGCGGCTGCTCGGCAATCAAGGGCGCCAACCGCCATCTGGCCATCCTGGGTACTAGTGATCACTGCATCGCTACCAATCCGTCGGACATGAATGTAGCGCTGGCAGCGCTGGAGGCGGTGATCGTGGTGCAAGGCACGCAGGGCGAGCGGCAGGTGCCAATCGATAGTTTCTTTCTGTTGCCCGGAACCACGCCAGAGCACGAAACCGTGCTGCAGCCCGGCGATCTCATTACCCATGTGCTGCTGCCGACGCCGGTCAAGGGCTCCCGCTCACACTATCTGAAACTGCGCGACCGCGCCTCGTACGAGTTTGCCCTGGCCTCGGCCGCGGTGGTGTTCGCCACGGAGGCGGGCAAGATCAGCCACGTGCGGATTGCGCTGGGCGGCGTCGGTACCAAGCCGTGGCGTTCGCCGGAGGCCGAGAAAGCGCTGCAGGGCCATTCGCCCACGCCGGAAAATTTCGCTGCTGCCGCCGCCGTCGCCCTGCGCGACGCGCGGCCGCAGAGCGAGAACGCTTTCAAGGTGGATCTGGCGCAGCGCTGCCTCACGCACGCGCTCACCACGGTGGCGAGGGTCTGATCGCGTCGCCGTGATCATCCTCTTCGCGCGCACCGCTTATTCGAAATCGATGATTCGAGGAACCGCACATGTCTACCGATACCCCGTCCAGCGATAAAACTGTCGCCACGTCCCTGCCCGTTATCGGCCGTTCGGCCACCCGTATCGACGGGCCGCTGAAAGTGAGCGGCGTGGCGCGCTACAGCTCCGACTTCCACTTTCCCGGCATGCTTTACGCCGTGCCCGTATGTGCGCGCATTGCCAGCGGCACGATTCAGTCGATCGATACCGCAGCAGCGGCGGCCATGCCCGGCGTACAGAAAATCTACACGCGCGAAAACATCGGCACGTTCTATCGCGTACCCAAATCGAGCAAGGCGCAGATCGACGAGCGCCGCCCGCCGCTGGAAGATGACGAAGTTCGCTACTACGGCCAGTACGTGGCATTGGTGGTGGCCGATACGTTCGAACAGGCCACCGCGGCGGCCGACAAGGTGGTGGCGACCTACGCCGGCACGAAAGCGCCCGACGTCCGCATGAAGCTCAGCCCGGACGAGAAGCCGGAAACCGATACCGAGCGCGGCGATC
>CBAAAD010000350.1:0-3869 GCA_964658785.1 uncultured Methylobacterium sp. | reverse complement strand
CCGGCCACCAGGCGTCGATGTTGCGACGTGCCCGGTCAAGCCCCACGGTCTGCGCATTGAGATGGTAGTCCATCGCACCGCAGCAGCCGGCGGCGGGGGCGTTTTCGATGCTGATGCCCAGCCGATCAAGCACGCTCGCCGCAGCGGCATTGGTGTCCGGCGACAGCGACTGCTGCACGCAGCCTTCCAGCATCAGCACGCGGCGCGCGTGCCGCGCGACCGGCCTTGGCTTTGCCGCCGGTTGGCGCGGCGGAATTTTTTTCTTGAGGGAATCGGGCAACAGCGGGCGAAACACGCGCCCCGCCGTAAGCAGTGCGCCGAACAGCGCGGGCCGCGGAAATACCTGGCGCAAACCGGTTCTTAAAACCTGATCGCTGAGGGGACGTTCAACGCGACGCTCCAGTTCTTCGCGGCCGATATCGAGCAGCGAGTGAAACTTCACGCCCGATGGGCATGTGGTTTCGCAGTTGCGACAGGACAGGCATCGATCGAGATGCAGCTGCGTCTTTTCCGTGACCGACTCGCCTTCCAGCAGCTGTTTGAGCAGATAGATACGGCCGCGCGGACAGTCCAGCTCATTGCCAAGAATCTGATAGGTCGGACACGTCGCGTTGCAAAATCCACAGTGCACGCACGAGCGGATGATCTGCTCGGCCTCTTCGCCCCTTGGCAACGCTTTCGCGATTTTGCTGAATGTCGTTTGCATGATTGTGCCGTGTCAGAGGTCGGCGTACACGCGGCCGGGATTGAATATCCGGGACGGATCGAGCTGATGCTTCAGCTGCTTCTGATAATGCATCAGCGGTTTCGGCAATGGGTGGAAGCAGGGCCGTCCCGAGGCCGGCGTAAAGCACGTCGCATGTCCGCCAGCGGCTTGGGTGGTCTCCCGAATGAACGGCGCATCGGCGTCACTTTTAAGCCAGCGCTGCGCGCCGGCCCAGTCGATGATGACGTCGCCCGGTGGATCGACAAACGGTGTGTTGATCGGTAACGACAGGCGCCAGAGCGGCCGTGCGTCCTGGAAGAAAGGCAGGGTGTGCTCACGCAGGTCCTCCCAGAATCGGGCTTCGCTCGCCTCGCCGCCGAGCCTGTCCAGCGCCGCGCTGACCGAGCCCGCTCCGCCTTCCAGCCGCAGGTGCAGCTTGCCGTCCATCCAACAGGCGCCCGTAATGGGCATCGCGGCGCGGCGCCATGCGATGAGTTCGCGCAGCGCCTCGTCGGCGTCGATCGAGAGCGCGAGATAACGCTGCTCCCGTGGTTTTGGCAGGACCTTGAGCGAGACTTCGGTAATCACGCCGAGGCAGCCGAACGAACCGGCAAGCAGTCGCGACATGTCATAGCCGGCGACGTTTTTTATCACCTGCCCACCAAAGCGCAGGTGCTTGGCAGCGCCGGTAATCACCCGGCAGCCGAGCACGAAATCGCGGACCGCGCCGGACCAGGGGCGACGCGGCCCCGCCAGTGCACTGGCCATCATGCCGCCGACGGTGGCCTGATCGCCGAAGGTGGGTGGTTCGCAGGCGAGCATTTGCCCCTGCGCGTCGAGCACCGCGTTGAGCTGGGCCAGCGGCGTGCCGGCGCGTACGGTGACCACCAGTTCGGTCGGATCGTAGTCGACGATGCCGCAGTGCGAACGCGTGTCGAGCGTTTGGCCATCCACCGGGTGGCCCAGAAAACTTTTGCTGTCCCCACCGCGAATGCGCAGCGCCGTGCGCGAGGCGAGGGCAAGGCGTACTTCTTCGATCAGACGTTCGCTGTCGTCCATGCCTTCAGTATCACCCGTCATCAAAAACGTTCCAGTTCGGGGAAAGGCAGCTGGCCATGGCTGACATGCATCAAGCCAAATTCAGCACAGCGATTCAGGGTGGGAATATTTTTCCCCGGGTTCAGCAGTCGCTCTGGATCAAAGGCCGCTTTCAGGGCATGGAACAGCTCAAGCTCGTCACTGCTGAACTGGACACACATCTGGTTGATCTTTTCGCGCCCCACGCCGTGCTCACCGGTGATGGTGCCGCCCACTTCGATACACAGCTCAAGGATCTTTCCACCCAGCGCGTCAGCGTTTTCCATCTGCTCCGGAACGTTCGCGTCGAAAAGGATCAGCGGGTGCATATTGCCGTCGCCGGCGTGAAACACGTTGGCGACGCGCAGTCCGTACGTGTCGGATAATTCCGCGATACTCCGCAGCACGTGCGGCAGTTCTCGGCGCGGAATGGTGCCGTCCATGCAGTAGTAGTCAGGCGCCAGGCGGCCCACCGCGGGAAAGGCGTTTTTCCGGCCGGCCCACAGGCGCTGACGCTCGGCCTCGTCCTTGGCGATATGAAGATGCACGGCGCCGGCCTCGCGCAAGAGCGCAGCGACGCGCGCCAGATCTTCTTCGACGTCGGCTTCGGCACCGTCGAGTTCGCACAGCAGAATGGCCTCGGCGTCGACCGGATATCCGGCATGAACAAAATCCTCGGCGGCCCGAAGGGCGAGGTTGTCCATCATTTCCAGTCCGCCGGGAATGATGCCGGCACCGATGATCTTGGCCACTGCCGCACCGGCTTTTTCTATGTCGTTGAAACTTGCCAGCAGCACCTTGGCGCTCTGCGGCTTCGGTATCAATTTGACGGTCACCTCGACGATGATGCCAAGCATGCCTTCGGCACCGGTGAACAATGCCAAGAGGTCAAATCCCGGGCTGTCGAGCGCCGACGAACCCAGCGTCAGCCGCTCCCCGGCCATGGTCAGAATATCGACCGCCAAAAGGTTGTGAACGGTCAATCCGTATTTGAGACAGTGCACGCCGCCCGCGTTTTCCGCTACGTTGCCGCCGATGGAGCAGGCGATCTGCGACGAAGGGTCGGGTGCGTAGTAAAGCCCGTAAGGTGCTGCCGCCTGTGAAATGGCCAGGTTGCGCACCCCTGGCTGCACGCGCGCTGTGCCGGCGTCGGGATCGATTTGCAGGATCTTGTTGAAGCGCGCCATCACCAGCAGGATGCCTTTTTCAAGCGGCAGCGCTCCACCGGACAGTCCCGTGCCCGCGCCGCGCGCAACCACAGGAATCTTGTGCGCCGAGGCGAACTTCAGCAGCCGTTGTACCTGCTCGATCGTGTGGGGCAGGGCAACGACCATCGGCGTTGTGCGGTAGGCAGACAGTCCGTCGCATTCAAAGGGGCGAAGGTCCTCCTGAGCGTGCAACAGCTCCATGTCGGGTAACAGCGCCTGCAGGCCGGACAAGACGGATGCCTTGTCCACTTCGGCGATCGCGCCATCGATCTGTTCGTCGTACATGAAGCTCATGCGCAGTCTCCTGTGGCGTCATCGGTTTCAGTGCGAAACAACACTTGCGGGCCATGCAATGACGACTGAAGCAACAATCCAGTTTCTGGATCCCGCTGACCACTCATGCGGTGACGTTGTTCGCCGTCCTCGCGATCCAGACGCCAGCAAGCGCGTGTCACGTTTGCTGCCTCCCTATGAATGACATACGGTCCCTGGGTTGGCAAGGCCTTCCCCTTGGAAGGCCTTGCGACAACCGGTTGGCTTAAGAGCATGCGCGACTGCGACCAAATGTCACTCACTGGGATGCCCGATACCGCTGACGTCATCGAGGCGCGCCATGATGAAGCTGATGCCGGTGAGCGTGCCGGCGCCGGATCAGCTGCGCATGCAAAGCGCCTCGATCGCCTGCAGCAACGTATCCACGCCATAGGGTTTGAGGATCGATGCGGTGCGCGCGTCTCTGGGGATGCCGCCGATATCGACCTGACCGGTGGCGAACAGAACGGGCAGGTCGGGCGACAGCGCTCTGAGCTTTTGCACCAGCTCGACGCCCGAAGCGTCCGGCAAGCCGATATCGGTCATCAGAAGATCGATGGGCTGCG
>CBAAAD010000349.1:0-3874 GCA_964658785.1 uncultured Methylobacterium sp. | reverse complement strand
TGGCATGTGCGCCAGTCGCGATCGCTGCCGGCCGATTTCCGCGTGCAGCGGGTGGTCCGGCCACGCGGCATCCAGGCTGTCCAATAACAGTGCCGCTTCGCTTTTGTGCTCGGGCTCTTCGGCCAGCAGGCGCGCGGCCAGCAGGCCGACATGCGGTGCATCGGTACCGCGCGGCCACGTGTTGAGAAACCCCTGGCTTAGGTGCAGGGCCATCCGGCGCATGCCCAGCCGCGCCGACAGATCGGCCAGTTCGCAGCAGGTGCGCGGGTCGTCGGGAATGAAATGCGCATCAATGCCGCAGCATTCCTGCAGCACGCCCAGCGCGCGTTTCGCTTCGCCCTGAGCCATCAGCGAAGCCATCCAGATCTGGCCGTGCACCAGCAGGCCGTCGCGAAATCCCTGCTGCTGCAGTAGCCGTCGGTACGCCAGATGCATCGGCGTCGGCGCTACACGGTTCTGCATGCGCGTCACCAGCAGCGACGTGGCCGCCATCGGATCATCCGGCGCCAGCGCTTCGACCTGGGCCAGCAGCTCCTCATCGGCATCCTGTCCGACGGCCTTCGCCAGCTGCGGCGCCTCGGGCTCCAATCCGAAGCGTTTGTGGCGCTGATGAATGAGCACGCCCATCAGGTGAAAGGCCAGCACGGCAAGATAGGTACAGGCAAACGCAAACAGCGGCAGCGCCAGCAGCTGCGGCAAAAAGGCGGTGGTGATCGACGCGATCACGATGGTGATGCCCAGCAGCAGGTTGATCGCCACAGGGATCAGATAAGCGCGACCGAAGGCGCCGATCACGCGGGTCCAGTTCAACGGATTGATCGCCAATGCCATGTTGCCGTCGAACGCGAGCGACATGTCGATGGCCGGCAGCACCAGGGCAAACAGAATCAGCATCGGCAGCAGCGCATGCGGAAAAAAAACGACGGCCACAACGCAGAACGCGACCACCAGCAGATGGATCGCGGTGAGTCCCCAGGCGCTGTCGTCGCTGCTGTCCACACCCACATCCGGCGGGTCGGCGTAACCGTTGGCGGTGTGCAGCAGGCAGGTGGCGGCATAGCGCCAGGTGGCGGCCCACACGAACATGCCGGCCAGCACGCCGATATACGACGGCAGCAGGCTGACGTAGTGGATCAACGCCAGCGCAACGCAGGTGGCCAGGCCGGAGCCACGCAGCGGATAGCCAAAGCCGCTGCGCAGGCGCTCGCGGAAGGGCGTGTCTGCCGAAGCGACTTCGATGCGTGCCATCGTTAACTCAGCGCCTGCCGCCGATCATGCGGCTTGTCAGGCCGGGCATGGCGTGGCCAAGCATGCCGGGCATATCGCGCAATATCTCCGGACTGGACGGCGCCCTGCGGACGCTTGATGTTGCGCAGGCGCGACCACCATGGCATGAGCCAATGCTCAGGCCGACGCGGGCATTTCGGCCGATCAATATTTCGGTCATGGCGGTACGTCCGTCTATGTCTGGCCGATTGTAGCGATGATGCTTCTGCAAGCGCGCAATCAAGCGCGCAATAACGATAGACGCGTCGACAATCGTTGAGTCGAAGCGCGCCGCCGGCTATGGTGGGCGCTTTGCAGCCAGCGAAATTTCCATGTCGGTACTTTTCCGTTGTTTTCGTGTCGCGCCCCTCGCTGCTGCCGTGATTTTACTGAGTGCTTGTGCGACTGCCCCGGCAGCGGCGGGCAAGCCGAGCGCGTCGGTCAACGCGCTATACGCGCAGCTCGATCAGGCCAGCCAGGGCTATGAAATTGCGCTGCAGCAGTCGCGTGCGGGCAACGCTCAGGCCTCACAAACCACGCTGATACAGTCGCTGGATCAGCTGAAGGCCGCCGCTGCCCGCTGCGGTACCACGCCGGGCTGCGACTCGCAGCGCTTCTATTCGGTCTTCGATCGCCTGCTGCGCTTGAAAGACGGTGATTTTGGCGGCGACCAGGATCTGGACAGCGACGTTGACCCGAGCCAGGCCGCGCTGCCGAACGGCAAGACCGGCGCCGCCAGCCTGCCTGAAGCACAGCGCAGCGTGACCCTGCTGCACGGGCACAAGCTTTCCGAACTGATTGCCATGAACGGGCCGGTCAAGGCGGCGCTGGAAATGTGGCTGACGCAGTGGCGCCCGGCGTTGATGGATGCTTACGTCAATTACCAGTACATGCGCTTCGAGATGTGGCCGCAATACCAGGCGGCCGATCTGCCCGAGGCGCTGCTGTTCGGCATCATGGCCAAGGAGTCCGGCGGCAAGGTGCATGCGGTATCGCGGTCGGGTGCGGCCGGGCCACTGCAGTTCATGTATGCCACGGGCACGCGCTTCGGCCTGACCAACGACGGCGGCTTCGATCTGCGTTACGACCCGTCGGAATCGGCGCGCGCCAATGGCGAGTACATCAACGAGCAGCTGGGCCAGTTCAACAACAATCTCGAGCTGACCATCGCGGCCTACAACGGCGGCGAAGGGCGCGTGCGTCGCGTGGTCGGCGATGACACGTCGGTGAGTTTCTACGACCCGCGCGTCTACAACCAGCTGTCGCAGGAGACGCGCGATTACGTGCCGTCCGTACTGGCGGCGGCATGGCTGTTTCAGCATCCGGACAGTTACAACCTGAAGTTTCCGAAAGTGGATGGTGCGCCGGGCAAGGTCACGCTGAAGCGCGCCGCCTCGCTGTCCGAGCTGACCGTCTGCCTGGGTTCGTCCAACGGCATGAGCGATGGCTGGTTCCGCACGCTGCGTAACCTCAATCCGCGGCTGGATCCGCAGGCCGAACAGCCGACCGGTACCGAGCTGCATTTGCCCAAGTCGCTGGAAAAAGTCTACGCGTCGCGCTGCGTCAATGGCCCGTGGCCCATTCTTGCCGCCGATCTGCACACCGCGGTGATCCCGGTGGTTGCCTATGCTCCGGCATCATCGGCGCCCGCACCCAAGGCGGAGCGGCGCTACAAGGTTTACAAGGTTCGCCGCGGCGACTCGCTTGCCAGCGTTGTGCGCAAACTGCAGTGTTCGAGCGTGCAGGAGGTGGCCGATCTGAATGGTTTGAAGCATCACGCCGTCAGCCCCGGCCAAACGCTGAAACTACCGGATTGCCGTTAGTTTTCACGGTTGAATGAAATCAGCGGCGCGCCGGTTATCGATCGGCGCGCATGGTGCTGCGAACTTGACGTGCCACGCGCCCTATTTAACGTGGGCAGCGGCTCGCTCAAGCGCCGGAATGATATTTTCCACCGGACAGAATCCTTCTATGTCCGGCGGGCAGTTCGCCGGGTGAAGGAGCAGCGTGGCGGGTTTCTCGACAGCAGTGGTCGGTTTGATCGAGCGCAGCTGCGATAGTGACTGTGCCTGGTAGACGACGCGCACATAGCGACGCCCGGTTGCCCGATGGCGCCACAGTTCGATGCCGAGCGCCCCGCCGATCGGTGGATCGTCCCTGCCGTAGCCCGGCATCGCGAAGTGCATGCCGAGCACGCTGGCAAGAGCGACGATATTGTTATCGCTACCGACCATCACGCTCAATCGCGGGGCGTTGTTGCTCTGCAATGTTGAAATGATCCGTTTGCTCATGACCGAAGTGACGCGCTCCGCCATGTAGCGGGGGCGTGCGTAGATGTCGAACAGCAACGAATGCAGGCGGGAGAGCTGCTCGAGCTTGGCGGCATCCGTGCGCCCCCAGCCGACATCGTTGAGGGGACGCCCCTCCGCATAGGCCATGAGAATCACTTCGGCGGTTCCGGATGTCGTCGAAATGGGGCCGGTCAGTACCATGTGGCCCTGGTCAGGCGAGGTCGATAGGCTGCCATGCCAGGTGCGCGAATCGCAAACAGGCTGAGTGTCGCCGGGGCGGCAGCCAAGCACGGATGCCAAGACCGCCAGATCCGCGC
>CBAAAD010000348.1:0-3876 GCA_964658785.1 uncultured Methylobacterium sp. | reverse complement strand
CGATTTATTGCTGCAAGCGCAAACGGCAGCTGGTCTGGTGAGTGTGATGCGATGAGCGGCGCGCGAAAAAGGCCGCGGCGGCAAAATGACGCCGATCAAGCCCCGCAGTTTCACGACCCAGTCAGGCGTGCCGCGCCGTTTTCGGCGAACGCCAAACGAGCACAGGAATCGGCTAAGCATGCCGTGATTTCCTGGCCGCCAGATAACAAGCAGCGGATCGACAACAACGCCTCTTCGGGTGCAAAGCCGCGCCGGGCTGAACATCACACAACCGCGCTGGGCTCAACGACAACCAAATGGCACCGGCGGCGTTTGCTTGAGCCACACCCGACACCGGTTCGCCAGGCTGTCATCTCGGTGAACTACTTTCGGGCACATGCCTGGCGATGCGGCCGGCTTTTTTCCTCGGCGCAGTGGCCACGTCGAATCCAGCCTGAGCGCACGCATGTTTTTCCAAAAGCCTGCCATCGACCACACCCCAAGCGGCAGCGTTGGCAATTTTTCTGCACGCGACATCGCATGGCTTTCGTTTGTCGTGTTGATCGGCCTCACCGCACGACTGCTGCACATTGACAGCCAGCCGTTCTGGCTGGACGAGGCACTGACCTATCAGCGCATTCATCTGGGCGTCGACAGCCTGATCAGCGACAGCTTCAGCAACCGGCATATGCCGAGTTATTTTCTGCTGCTGCAGGCCTTTTCGCAGTTCGACTCGAACAATGGCTGGTTGCGCATACCGTCGGCGTTGTTCGGCACCGCGTCGATTGGCGTGGTGTTTGCCATCGGCAGGCGCGTCGCCGGTCGCTCTGCTGCCATCCTCGGCGGGCTGCTGATGGCGTTGTCGCCGCTGCAGGTGCAGTACGGACAGGAGGCGCGCTCGTACACGCTGGTGACCCTGCTGATCACCGTCGCACTCTGGGGCCTCGTGCGGCTGGCGCAAAACCCGCGGTGCGCGGCACTGGCGTTTCGCCATCCCGAGTTCGAACGCTTTGGCTGGGCCGCCTATGTGATCGGCACGATTGGCGCGCTGGACGTACTCGGCGACGCGGCGCCCTGGCTGCTCGCTGCCAACCTGGCGCTCTGTCTGATCTGGCAGAGCCTGCGCACGCCGCACGTCAACGAAGCAAGCCGCGGATTTCGCCGCAACTGGCTGCTTAGCGCGACGCTCATCCTGATCTGCTGCGTGCCATTTTATGGTGCGATTCTCGCGTTTAGCGATGGCCAGATGCTGCAGAAATTCGACTGGATTCCGCCGCTGAGCTGGCAAAACTTGAGGGTTGTCGCCAAGAGCGCCTACCTGATGCGCATGGCCGCGGTGGTGCGTTTCAGCATCGTGCCGACGGCGGTACCGCTGCTTGGCGCGCTGGTCGCGGTACTCGGCGGCATGGGCTTGTATCGCATGCGTGGTCGACTGGAAGGACGCGTGCTGCTGCTCGGTTTCGCCGTACTGCCCCTGCTGCTGCTGATCATCTCGCTGGTCAAATCGATGGTGCTCCCGCGCTACATCTTGTGGAGCGCGGCGCCGTTTTTCATCCTTGTCGGTGTGGGTGCTGCCTCGCTGCCGCGACGCATGGTGCCCACCGCCGTCGCCCTGATATTTCTGTTGTGCACGGTGAATCTGCTGCCGATTTATCACGTCGAAACAAAACCGCGCTGGGATCGCACGGCCGCTTTGCTCGCCGCGAACGTCATGCCCGGGGACACCGTGTTTACCGGTGATGTCAACGCACCGACCATGCTTGCCGTACTGCAGCCGCGGGACGCAGCGCCCATCGACGCCACTGCGCTGGTCACCGCACAACTGGACATTGCACTCAATCGCTGGAAAGCAGGTGGCCGCGTCTGGGCCATCAACGGACGCACGGCGATGGGTCCGGGCGAGCCACTGGATGCGTTCAAAAGGCGCGTCGCGGCATTGGGCGCACCGGCGCTGGAAATTGCCGAAGGCAAGGAAATCACCGTCCTGATGTTCGCCGCGTCGAACACTACAGATTTGGCTTTACGCACCGGCCGCGCCAGTTTATTGCCTACCCTGCCGCTCGCGGCAGCAACCAAAACTTTTCCGGTAAGCCGTCGACGAATTGCGCCGTAAGCAGGCAGATAAACGCGTGGTTTTTTGTACCCACGCAACGATGCGGCGGATACAGCGCCCATACGCCGATACGATGTAGATCGCTCAGCTGCACTTTCTTTTCCAGCGTCACGCGTCGACCTAGCGCTGGCATTGCGGATGCGACACAGGCCTCAGCAGCCCTGTTTTTCCAACGAGTTCACGCCGCGGACTTTATGCTTTACAGCTGGTGTTCCGCACCAACGCCGATTCAACGCCCACAAGGAAATTTCCATGTCCGATAAAACACCCGTCTGGTTCATCACCGGCTGCTCCACCGGCCTTGGCCGCGCCTTCGCACAGCGCGTTATCGAGAGCGGCGCGCGTGCGGTCATTACGGCACGCGATGCCTCCAAGGTGGCGGACCTCGTGGCCGGTCACGAAGAGCAGGCGCTGGCCGTGGCGCTGGATGTCAACGATGCCGCGCAGATCAAGGCCGCAGTGAAAGCCGCCGAGGACAAGTTTGGCCGCATCGATGTGCTGGTCAACAACGCCGGCTACGGCTATCAGTCCACGATCGAAGAGGGTGAGGACAAGGAAATCCGCGCCCAGTTCGAGGCCAACGTCTTCGGCCTGTTCGCTATGACCCAGGCCGTACTGCCGGGCATGCGCACGCGGCGCCAGGGGCACATCTTCAATATCACCTCAGTCGCTGGCTTCGTCGGCTTTCCGGGTTCGGGTTTCTACGCGGCCAGCAAGCATGCGGTGGAGGGCTGGGCCGACGCACTGGCCGCCGAGGTCGAGTCGCTTGGCATCAAGGTCACCTGCATCGAGCCGGGTCCGTTCCGCACCGACTGGGCGGGTCGCTCGCTCAAGCAGACGCCGAGCAAGATCGCCGACTATGCCGATACCGCCGCCGCACGCATGCGCAGCACCAGCGAAGGCAGCGGCAAGCAGGCCGGGGATCCGGCCCTCGCCGCGCAGGCAATGATCGACCTGGTCGGTCACCCCAACCCGCCGCGCCATCTGGTGCTTGGCGCGTGGGGCGTGGAAAAGGTCACCGCCTATCTGGAAGGTGTGCTGGAAGAGATGAAGACATGGCGAAGCGTCGGCCTGGCGACCGACTCTCCCGAGAAGTAATACGGATTCAAGCCAGCAGGCAAGGGCCACGGCTCTCGCCTGCATTTGCAGCGATAAAACCAGCCATAGAAAAAGGCCACCTGATACAGGCGGCCTTTTTCGTTTGACGCTTTAACAGCTGGCTTGAATCAGGCGGCCGCGCCCTCTTTCTTCAGGCTGGCCATGTCGATCACGAAGCGATATTTCACGTCGCTCTTGAGCATGCGCTCGTAGGCCTCGTTGATGTTCTGGATGTCGATCTTCTCGATCTCCGAGACAATGCCGTGCTCGGCGCAGAAATCCAGCATCTCCTGAGTTTCGGCAATGCCGCCGATCAGCGAGCCGGCCAGCGAACGACGGCCGAAGATCAGCGCACCAGCGGCGAGTTCCGCCGGCTTGTCCGGCACACCGACCAGGGTCATGGTGCCCTCGCGCTTGAGCATCTGCAGATAGACGTCCAAATCGTGCTTGGCCGACACTGTGTCGAGGATGAAGTCGAAGGTGCCTGCGTGGGCCTTCATCTGCTCGGCATTGTTCGACAGCACCACGTCATCGGCGCCCAGACGCAGCGCGTCCGCACGCTTGGACTCGGAGGTGGTGAACTGCACCACGGTGGCGCCGAAGGCGTGCGCCAGCTTCAGCGCCATGTGACCCAGGCCGCCCAGGCCGACCACGCCGACCTTGCTGCCCTTGCCGACTTTCCAGTG
>CBAAAD010000347.1:0-3881 GCA_964658785.1 uncultured Methylobacterium sp. | reverse complement strand
CAGGAAGACCGTAGTGCCAGGCGCCAGAAAACGAAAACTTGGTATAAACGTGGCGACCGTGCCGCCAATTCACGCTTTGATTCTTGCCTTGACCGCGTGAACCCGAAGTGACTAGAACAGGATTTTGTGTCTGCTCGGGGCATCAGCTGACGCGCAGCGTCACGCTCGCGCCCCGTCGGGAAGGGCAACTGTGATCGCCATCACGTATTGGCATGAGCATTGCAGCATCCCCTCCACCGAATGAGGGGGACTCACGATGGACATGAATTTCGAAACGCTCTATCCGCGTCACGACCTGCTGGTCGAACTGGCCGTGGTGGAAATGGCTTTGGATAACCTGGGTCAGCGCGATGACAACGAGCGCGGTGCGCTGCAGCCGCGCCTCGAGCGACGCATGAGCGCATTGCTTCAGGCGCTGCGGGATCTATCCGTCTGATCGGTTCCCCGTGCTCCGGTGTGTTTCCCTGGATGGTTGCGGCCATCCCGGGAAGCCGCGCCGGTCGCGTTGACCGAATCAGTGCTTGAAAACGCTATCCACGATTTCGTTGAGGTTGCGCGATAGATTTTCCTGACGAGCGAGCGCGGCAATGGCGGCATGCGCCGCTTCACGCCGCGTGGGCTCCAGCCGCTGCCAGCCGTTGAAGGCCGTGGCAATGCGTGCGGCGAGCTGCGGGTTCAGTGCATCCAGCTGGATCAGCCGGTCGGCCAGCAGTCGATAACCCGCGCCATCCGCCCGGTGGAAACCGCTGGGATTGCCACGCACGAACGCACCCAGCAGCGCGTGTACGCGATTCGGATTTTTCAGCGTGAAGGCCGGATCACCTTCCAGCGCGCGCACCCGGCCAAGCGCGTCCGGCGCGGTGGATTGCGCCTGGACAGCGAACCACTTGTCCATCGCCAGCGCATTGCCGTCATAACGCTGGCGGTAATGCTGCAGCGCTTTGGCGGCCTGTGACAGGTCGCCACGCAGCAGCACGCTCAGCGCGGCCAGTCGGTCGGTCATGGCCGGTGCGTTCTCATACTGGCTCAAGGCCAGCGGATAGGCGCTTGCTGGGTCAACGAGTTCCAGCAGTTCCAGCACGCGGCGCTTCAGCCGCCGCCGGGCCTGGCTGACCGGATCAAGCTGGCTGCTTGTGTGCGCCGCCAGCTCGCGGTAGCGCTTTTCCAGGGCTGTGGCACCGACCCTTTCGGCCAACCGCTTTTGCAGATCCTGCCGCCAGTGGTGAATGTGCTGTGGATCGACCACGCGCTCGCGCTCGGCCAGTTCGACCTCACCCGGTGGCGTCATCAGATCAGCGAGCAGGGCGTCGTCGATGCTGTCATGGGAAAAAAGTTGCGTCAGCGTATCGCACCAGGTCTCCACCGCATCGGTGGCGCCGCCGTCGCGCAGATTTTCGTACGCGCGCGCGGCGAGCTGCTGGCCCGCTTCCCACCGGTTGAAGCCGTCAATGTCGTGTCCCAGCAGCAAGGCTAGCTGGGCCGGCGTGTAATCGCACTCCAGGATCACCGGCGCCGAAAATCCGCGCAGCAACGAGGGTACCGGCGCCGATGCGACATGGCGAAAAACAAATTCTTGCTCGGACTGGTCCAGTAGCACGACACATTCGGTTACCGACGCATCGCCGTCGACCGCAGACGTCTGGCCGTCCATATGCAGCGGCAGCATCGCGCCGCCTTCGGCGAAAAGCGCCAGCTTTACCGGAATCGGCAGCGGCTCGCGTGTCTTGGCGTTGGCGTTATTGGCACCATGCTGTGAAAGCATCAGCGTGTAGGTTCGCTGCGCGGCATCGTAAACGCCATGCGCCTTCAGTCGCGGCGTGCCGGCCCTGGCATACCAGGAAAGATTCGGCATCAGGTCCATATCATTCGCATCACCGAGCGCGGAGAGAAAATCCTCCAGCGTGGCGGCGGCGCCATCGTTGCGCTCGAAGTACAGATCCATGCCGCGCCGGAAGCCGTCCTTGCCCAGTCGCGCCGACAGCATGCGCACCAGTTCGGAACCCTTCTCGTAAACGGTCGCGGTGTAGAAGTTGTTGATCTCGCTGTACTGCGCCGGGCGTACCGGATGCGCCAGCGGGCCGGCGTCTTCGGGGAACTGGGCGCGGCGCAGCAGGGCAACGTCCTCGATCCGCTTGAGCGGGGCCGAATTCATGTCGGCGGAAAAACTCTGCTCGCGAAATACCGTGAGGCCTTCCTTCAGCGACAGCTGGAACCAGTCGCGGCAGGTGACGCGGTTGCCGCTCCAGTTGTGGAAATACTCGTGCGCGACCACGGCCTCGACGTGCCGATACTCATCGTCGGTCGAGCTGTCCGGATCGGCCAGCAGGTATTTCGCGTTGAAGATGTTGAGGCCCTTGTTCTCCATCGCACCCATGTTGAAATCGTGGGTGGCGACGATGTGGAACACGCCCAGATCGTAGTTGCGCCCGTAGGTTTCTTCGTCCCAGCGCATGGCACGCTCGAGCGAATCCATCGCGTAATCGCACTGGTGGATCGCATCGGCCTCGGCCCAGATGTTCAGCGTTACGGCGCGCTGGTCGGCGGTAACGTAATCGCGCGAAATCTTTTCCAGCTTGCCGGCGACCAGGGCGAACAGATAGCTCGGCTTGCGGTAGGGATCGACGAAGCGCGCCCAATGCCGGCCATCGTCCAGTTCACCGGTGCCATCGGCATTGCCGCCAGCCAGCAGGACCGGAAAGCGTTTTTTATCCGCGCGCAGGGTCACGGTGTAGAGCGACTGCACGTCGGGACGGTCGGGGAAAAACGTGATGTGACGAAAGCCCTCGGCCTCGCACTGGGTCAGCAGGAAACCGCTCTCGTGCTTGCCGGAAAAAAACAGGCCTTCCATCGTGGTGTTCGCGGCGGGCTTAAGCCGCACGCGTGTTTCGAGCACGCTGCCATCGCAGGCGCCATCGACCTCGAGCACGCCGTCGGCATAACGATAGGCGGAGTCGGGCAGCGTCGTTCCATCAAGCGCGATCGAGAGCAATTCGAGATTTTCGCCATCGAGCCGAAGCGGCGAAGACTGCTCGGGATCACGGCGCAGCAGCAGGCGCGCGGATACCTCGGTGGTCTCGATGCCGAGATCAAACGCCATTTCGATGGTTTCGACCTGCCAGGCAGGTGCGCAATAGTCGCTGAGGCGAATCAGCGCGGACGTTTTTTCGGGGGAGGCGTTCATGTAAACAACAGGGGGCGTGGGTCCCGCAGGTTACCATGCAGGTCATCAACGGCCGAGAATTCCGGGAAACCTTATGACGCGATACACCGCCGAAAAAGCCCTGCTGGGCGATCAAGCCATCGTGGTACTGACCGATCACGAGGGCCAGCGAACGCTCCGCGCAGCCTGCCATGGCGCCGCGTTGCTGAACCTGGAACTGCCTGTGGGCGGCGTCATGCATGACATTGCCGACGGCTACCGCGACGCCAACGAAGTGGCGACGCGTCCGGGCTCCCGCTTCGCGATCATGGCGCCGTTTGCCGGTCGCATCGGTGACGCGCGCTACCGCTTCGACGGTCAGGCGCAGGATCTGCAGCCTGGTGTCACCGGCGCTGACCGCGCCAGCCGCCATGGTTTCGTACGCAACACCGATTTCGCCATCGCGGCGCTGACGGCGGATACCGCCGGCGCTCACGTCACGCTGGCGACGTCGGCGATCCGGCCGCAGCCGGGTTATCCGCATGCGATCGATCTGGCGGTCACGTTCACACTGGATGCGGGCGGCCTGACGCTCGACGTCAGCATGCGCAACGTGGGTGATACCGAGGCGCCGTGCTTTTTCGGCTGGCATCCGTATTTTCGCGTGGGCAACAACGCGCTCGCCGCCGATACCGCAAACGGCTGGCAGCTGCAGATTCCGGCGCAGACCCTGATTCGTACC
>CBAAAD010000346.1:1889-3887 GCA_964658785.1 uncultured Methylobacterium sp. | reverse complement strand
AGCTGGTTTGTCGGCAACCAGGCGATGATCGACGCCACCGCGTTCCGCAACTCCAGCCTGCAGGGCGCCTACCTGTTGATGGCGGCCCGTTCGCTGGGCCTGGACTGTGGACCGATGTCCGGCTACGACCAGGCGGGCGTCGACGCCGCGTTTTTCGGCGGCACGTCGATCAAGTCGAATTTTCTGCTGAACATCGGTTACGGCGACGCCAGCCGCAACATGTTCCCGCGCAGCCCGCGGCTCACGTTCGACGAGGCCTGCACGATTGCCTGATGGCTGAGTGCCGGCACCCGGTTCTGAAATCGACGTTTCAACCTCTGACATTTTCCAGGAGATACCCCATGCGTACACTTCGTCTTTTTGCCATCGCCGGTTTGCTCGGCGCCGCTGCCTCCTCGGTTCAGGCGGCGCCGGTCACCTACCAGCTCGACCCGGGCCATACGATGGTGCTTTTCACCTGGAACCATTTCGGCTTCTCCAATCCCACCGCCGACCTGCCGCTGGGCAGCGGCACCCTGGTGTACGACGAGAAGCAGCCGTCCAAATCCACCGTGGAAGTGACGCTGCCGCTGGCCAATCTGGATACCCACGTCAGCGCGCTCGATGAGCACCTGAAAAAGCCGGATTTCTTCGACGCCGCCAAATATCCGGACGTGACGTTCAAGAGCACCAAGGTGCAGCCGCTGGGTGGCGACAAGTTCAAGGTGACTGGTGACCTGACCGTGCACGGCGTGACCAAGTCGGTGGTGCTGGACGCCAAGCTCAACAAGGTCGGCGAGCATCCGATGAAGAAAGTGCAGGCGATCGGCTTCGACGCGACCGGCACCCTGAAGCGTTCGGATTTCGGTGTCGCCGCTTACGTGCCCAACGTCAGCGACGAGATCAAGATCCACATCACCACCGAAGGCGCTGTTGCCAAGCCTGACGCGGCCAAGTAAAGCTGACGTCGACTCAACCGGGTCGAGCTCAAACCCGCGCCGGTGACGGCGCGGGTTTTTCATGTGCGGCCCACGGTTTATCCGGCGTGGACGCTTAGCCTGCTACCATTCTCCTCTTGTCAGATCGTTCGGAGTTCCTCATGTCGCGCCCCGTTTCTGCCGTGCCGCTGGTGCCGGCCAATGCCGAAAATCGTTACGAAGTGACGCGCGCCGACCTGCCGCTGTCCTGCCCGATGCCCGGCATGGAACTGTGGAATTCCCATCCGAAGGTGTATCTGCCCATTGTGGGCGACGACGGCGAGTCAGTCTGCGCCTACTGCGGCGCCAAATACGTGCTGCGCGACTGATCTTCGGCATCTATTGGGGCGCACTGGCGGCACTGTTTTTGCTTTTCTCAACGGATGAAAGCCATCAGCCCAGAGTTCACGTCCAGCGCTGCCGTGCCCGCCAGACTTCTTACCGTGGTCCAGCTCATTCCCCGGCTGCACGCCGGCGGCGCAGAGCGTTCAACGCTGGAGATCGCATGCGCGCTGGTGCGGGCTGGCCATCGATCGGTCGTGATTTCGGCCGGCGGCCGGATGGTCGAGCAGTTGCAGGCCGAGGGTAGCGAGCACATCACCCTGGACGTGGCGAACAAGTCGCTGCGCACGCTGGCTCGACTGGGAACGCTTCGTCGATTGCTTCGGCAGATCCAGCCGGACATCGTGCACGCCCGTTCCAGACTGCCGGCGTGGCTTGCCTGGTGGGCCATGAAAAACCTTGCGCCGCGGCCGCATTTCGTCACCACCGTGCACGGGCTCAACTCGCCCGGCCGCTACAGCGCGATTCTTCTGCGCGGCGAAAAGGTGATTGCGGTGTCGCAGACGCTGCGTGATTACGTGCTGAGCCACTATCGCTGGCTCGACGCGAGCCGCGTGCGGGTGATTCCACGCGGTATCGACGCGGCGGCGTTTCCGTACGGTCACCGACCGGACGACGCGTGGACCAAGGCATTTTTTGCCGAGTACCCGGCGCTGGCCGGCGCGCCCCAGGCCGCGGCGAGATCGGCGGGCACGGTGCC
>CBAAAD010000346.1:0-1879 GCA_964658785.1 uncultured Methylobacterium sp. | reverse complement strand
GCGCTGGCCGGCGCGCCCTTGCTGACGCTGCCGGCCCGAGGTACCCGCCTCAAAGGTCATCACGATGCGATCGAGCTGCTGGCGGATCTCAAGCGCCGCGGCATCGAGGCACGCCTGCTGCTGCTGGGCGTGGTCGAACCGGGGCGGGAGGACTATCTGGCGGAACTGCAGGAGCTGATTCGCGTGCGCGGCGTCACCTTGCAGGTGGTGCTGGCGCCATCGCGGAACGATGTTCGCGACATCTACGCGGCGTCTACGTTGGTGCTGCAGCTATCCAACAAGCCCGAATCGTTCGGCCGCACCGTGATCGAGGCCCTGTCACTTT
This sequence comes from uncultured Methylobacterium sp., assembly GCA_964658785.1. Taxonomy (GTDB): domain Bacteria; phylum Pseudomonadota; class Gammaproteobacteria; order Xanthomonadales; family Rhodanobacteraceae; genus Rhodanobacter. The sequence continues at coordinate 1,554 of CBAAAD010000346.1, read as the reverse complement.
GCCGGCCTGTTCTGGGATACGCCCACGGCGGCGTGGGCGAGTTGCTGGCCGAGCTTTATCCCGCCGGTCGGGTTCCACCGGGCGATCGCGAGAAGCTGGTGGAGCGTGCGGCCGAGCTGCTGCGCGTCGCGCCACCGATTCTTCCGCTGCAAAGCTATCGACTGATCGACATGCAGCAGGCCACGCTGGCGTTGTACGAAGAAGTCGCCGGCCGCTGAGTTCGAGCGGCCAAACCGCGCGCTCGCCTACAATGGCGGATCGTCTCCACCACGGCTGGCTGCATGATTCCTGTTGGCTCCTCGCTCAAGGCCGCGCTGCGCTCGCCGATGCTTCCGTTCTGGCTGGTCATCGCCCTGTTGCCGGTCGGGCGCAGCTCGGAGCTCGGTACGGTGATCTGCCTGCTTGGCATGATCATGCTGTTTGCTCGGCATCCTCGCGCGCTGCATGAGCACGCAGGGGCGCGATTGCTGCTGTGGCTGCTGGCGGCCTATATCGGCGCGGCGCTCATATCTGCCATTGACTCCATTGTTCCCGGCAAGAGCTGGGGTACCGTGGCGGCGATCTTGCGCTACGTGCCGCTAGGCTTGTACGCGTGCTTCGCCATCCGTCGCGAAGACAAGCTGCGAATGCTGTACGACGGCGTTGCCATCGTCGTTGCCTTTTGGGCCGCCGACGCCTGGATTCAGGCGCTTACTGGCTGGAGCCTGGGCGGTCACGCCGAGGCCGAGCGCATCTCTGGCATCTTTGGTGCCACCAATCTCAAGCTGGGCCCGACGCTGGCGGTGTTGTCGCCCTTCGTGCTGTGGGCGGCGTCCCGGCGCTGGGGGCTGCCGGGGCTGCTGCTTTCGTTCGGTTTTCTGCTGGGCCCGGTGCTGCTGGCCGGGTCGCGCGCCGCGTGGATCTGCTACGCGCTGGTGGCTCTGGCTTTTGCCTGGCGCGAAGCGAGGACGCCGGCTCGATTCATCGCATGCTGCGCGGTTGGCGTCATCGTGCTGGCGCTGGCCGGCGGCGCCGCATGGAAAACCTCCGAACGCTTTCGCAGCCGCATGGATCTGACGCTTGTCGCGTTGCGCGGAAACACCCAGTCGGTGGACAAGGCTTTGAGCGGACGGCTCGACATCTGGCATACCAGCGTGGAGATGCTGGCCGGCCATCCTGTTAACGGTGTGGGTGTTCGCGGGTTTCGTTACGCCTATCCGCACTACGCGCCGGCCAATGATCACTTCATGGTTGCCGAGTCGTGCGGTGAAGGCGAGGGAGCCTGCCATCCACATCAGCTGGTACTGGAAATACTTACCGAAACCGGTGCCATTGGACTGGCGCTGTGGCTGGCGGCGGCCGCGCTGGCCTTTCGAACCTGGAGGCAGGTGGGGGCGCTGGCGCGCGCGCGCGCCTTTCCCGCAACCGTGGCCCTCAGTGCGATGCTGTTTCCGCTGAATACCCATTTGGCCTTCTATTCGGCCTGGTGGGGATTGTTGTTCGGCTGGCTGCTTGGTCTGTGGTGCGCATCGATGTTTGTCGAACCCAGCGTCGCCGAGTGCGATTCGGAACGGA
>CBAAAD010000345.1:0-3887 GCA_964658785.1 uncultured Methylobacterium sp. | reverse complement strand
ACGCAGCACTTTCGCGCGCGCTGGCTGCGCGGCGATCTGCCGTTTACCGGCGGCCAGAGTCGGGAAAGCGTTCTGCAGGTGTCGTTGCGCGATGAAGGTACGCCGGACGAAACCCACGTGCTGGCCTTCGCCGATTTCATCCCACCGATTGCCCTGGGCATGTTCAAGCAGCCCACGCCGGGCAGCTCGCTGACGTGGATGATCGAGCTGCTGCGCGACCGCTATGACGATCTCGGCCTGGACAACTGGCGCATCGACGCCCAGCTGATCGCCGCACGCGACGGCTACACCAACCAGAGTCTGATGCTGTGGGGGCCGAACGGTGAGCCGGTGGCGCTCAGTCGGCAGAGCATGGTGGTGTTCGGCTGATGAGCCGCGCTTGCGCCCGCGGTGTTGTGTGGCGATATAGGCTGATCCAGAAGCGACTTTCGGAGTCTTGAGTACCTCATGTCCCCGTCCTCTCCCATGAACCGGTTTATCGCCGTCGCAGATCTGAGCCGGCGGCGCATCGCCGGCATCGTGTTCGTGTTTCTGTGGTTTTTCCTGGGCGGCATTGCGCATTTTGCGTTGACGCAAACCGAGATGCGTATCGTGCCGCCGACTGTTCCCTGGCCGCGGGCGGCGGTGCTGGTGAGCGGCGTTTTCGAACTGCTGGGGGCGGCGGGGCTGCTATGGGGCCGCACGCGGCGCGCGGCGGGTATCGGTCTTTTCGTTCTGACGCTGGCGGTGACGCCGCCGCATTTCTACATGCTGCAGCATCCGGAGCTGTTCGGCGTTCCGTACTGGGCGCTGATCCTGCGGCTGCCGGTGCAGGTCGCGCTGCTAGCGCTTATCGCCTGGAGCACGGCGAGACCGACATCGGATGGCGTCAGTTAGTTTCCTGCTGTCGACGTCGGGGTATTTTGCCTCGCAGGTTGTTGCACCTGCCTCGCGCCCCCTCAAGCCGTCACGCACTCTTGTTCAACCGCCTGACACATTGGCAAGATGAGCCAGACAGCGGAGTAAACGCATGGAGAAGATGATGACAGAGCAGGTAACGCTACCGACCGCCGAAGGCATGCGGCGCTATCCGCGCACGGAAGGCTACTTTCCCGAATTGCCCTCGACGGAGCTCTCGCCCGATCTGGACAAGCCATGTACCTGCACGCCGGCATGCAAGTCGCGTTGCGGTGGCGAATGCGGCTGCGTGGCTTGCCACATGCAGTTTTCGGTCTGGCGGGAGGAGCGTGGCGTGCAGGCGATTCGTCCTACCGAGCCCGAGCACGAAACCCAGCTGAAACGCTATCGCGGTGAAGTGCGCTAGTCGAAAGGTAGCGGCAGCAAGATAAGAGCCAGACATGCGGGCGCACCGATAACCGACCATGCGGTTTCTACCACTGAATCATTCACAAAAAGGAAAGCTCATGAAAGCACGTTGGATTGTTCTGGCCGGCGCCCTGGTTCTGGCTGGCTGCGGCAAGGATCATCAGGGCAGTGAGACTTACGACGCGTCCATTCTGCGAGAGACCCAGTGCGTGGCGGCGGCCGAACGCTTTCAGCTGTACGACGACGCCAAAAAGCACACCGACCATGCCGTCGCTGCGGAAGACGAGCGCTTCGATAAAACCAAGCTGCGCAGCGATCTGGGCGAGAGGCTGAAGGAGGCGCGCGTGGCGATGATCGCCAAGGACAAATCGGACAACGCCGCCTTCCTGAAAACCCGCTGCAATACCGACATGACGCAAGACCAGTTCAACGCTGCCGAATAAGCGGTTCGCTCGCTCGCCCAGTCACCAAGGATTTCCCGTGAAAGCTCTTTTGTGCAAAACGTTCGGCCCGATTGAACATCTGACGATTGAGGACGTTGAATCACCGATCGCCGGTCCGGGGCACGTTGTTGTGACGATCAAGGCGGCAGCGCTCAACTTTCCCGATGCGCTGATCGTGCAGGGCCTGTATCAGGTCAAGCCGGCGCTGCCGTTTTCGCCCGGCGCCGAGTTTGCCGGCGTGGTGAAAACGGTGGGTGAGGGCGTGAGCCATGTGAAGGCCGGTGATCGCGTGATGGCGCTGGTGCCGCACGGGGCGCTGGCCGAAGAGTGCGCTGTCGACGCGCGCGGCGTGATTCCCTTGCCCGAGGACATGGACTTCGCCACCGGTTCGGCGCTGCTGCTGACCTACTGCACGTCGCTGCACGCGCTGAAGGATGTGGCGAAGCTGGCCGCGGGCGAGACGCTGCTGGTGCTCGGCGCGTCCGGCGGCGTGGGTATCGCCGCGATTGAAATCGGCAAGCTGATGGGCGCGCGCGTGATTGCGGCCGCCTCGAGTGACGAGAAGCTGGCGCTGTGCCGCGAGCATGGCGCCGACGAGACCATCGACTACGCGCGTGATGACCTGCGCGAGCGCGTTGATGCGCTCACCGAAAAGCGCGGCGTCGATGTGGTGTACGACGCGGTCGGTGGCGCCTACAGCGAAGTGGCGCTGCGCGCGACGGCCTGGGGCGGTCGCCTGCTGGTGGTCGGCTTTGCGACGGGCGACATTCCGCGCCTGCCGTTGAACCTGGCCTTGCTGAAAGAGCGCCAGATTCTGGGCGTGTACTGGGGCGACTGGGCCAAGCGCAACCCGAAGCTGCAGCAGGCGCATCTGCTGCAGCTGCTGGAGTGGTTCCGCGGCGGAAAGATTGCGCCGCCGGTCACCGAGCAGCTGCCACTGTCGGGCGCGGTCGATGCGCTGCAGCGCATGGCCCGGCGCGAGGTGCGCGGCAAGCTCGTGGTGCTCACCGATAACTAATGGCAGGCGTGGCGCGGGCGGCGGCCACCCGCCGTTCGCCATACTGTTGGTACCTTGGGGAAGTTTCGCGTGGCCCTAGGCCGGTACGTGCCGGCCGGCCCGTCGACCGAGCGTCGGCCCTTGTCTGCGATGAATCTAGGCAAGGCATGGTTTTACGGGCATATTGACGCATCGACGCGTTGCATATCGCTGTGAGCATCGGTGACCCGTTGGCTTTTGCATTGCGCCGGTTCAGGAATTTTTCTGCTCCGCAATGCATGGCCTCGTCTATAGATCTCCGGCAAGTGATGGCCAACCAATCCTTCATCGAGCGCGATATTGCGCTGATTTCCCGATCCAATGCCGTGCCCACGATCCTGGAAGTGGTGGCGCGCACCACCGGCATGCGCTTCACCGCCGTTGCCAGAGTCACCGACAGCCACTGGACGGCGTGCGCCGTCTACGATCAGATCGAATTCGGTCTGAAGCCCGGCGGCGAGCTGGCGCTGCAGTCCACCATCTGCAACGAGATTCGCGAGCACCATCAGCCGGTGATCTTCGGGCATGCCAGCGAGCACAAGGTATTCGCAACCCACCCCACGCCGAAGTTGTATGGCTTCGAAAGCTATATTTCGATTCCCATTTTCCTGTCGGACGAAAGCTTTTTCGGCACGCTGTGTGCGATCGATCCGGCGCCGGCAAAGCTCGACGATCCGGAGCTGTTGAAGACGCTTGAGCTTTTCGCAAAGCTGATCGCGGCCCAATACGAGGCGGAACGCCGCAGCGATACGGCCGAGCTGGCCCTGCTCGACGCGCAGTCGACGGCGCGGCTGCGCGACCAGTTCGTCGCGGTGCTGGGGCACGATCTGCGCAACCCCGTGCAGTCGATCACCATGGGCGCCGACATGCTCGAGCGCGACCTGCCGGACGGGCGCGAGCGGCGCATTGCGAAACATATCCAGCGCAGCTGCCAGCGCATGAGCGAGCTGATCAGCAACATCATGGATTTTGCGCTGGGCAAGCTTGGCGAGGGCATTGCGGCGTCGATGGAACGATCGCCCGATCTTGCCGGCGATCTGGAGCACGTCGTGTCGGAAATACAGCGCGCGCATCCTGATCGCGAGATTGTTCTCACGACGTCA
>CBAAAD010000344.1:0-3902 GCA_964658785.1 uncultured Methylobacterium sp. | reverse complement strand
AAGTCGGTTTCGATCGCGCCCGGTGCCACGGTGTTGACCGCAATGCCGCGTGAGCCGAGCTCTTTTGCCATGTACCGCGTCAGCACCTCCACCGCGCCTTTCACCGCCGCATAGGCGGCGGAGCCGGGCAGCGAGAAACGCGCCAGACCGCTGGAGATATTCACGATGCGCCCGCCGTCGGCGATCAGCGGCAGCAATTTCTGGGTGAGAAAGAACACGCCCTTGAAGTGGACATTGACCAGGTCGTCGAAGTCCGCCTCGGTGGTCTCGGCGATGCTGGCCTGCAGGCCGTTGCCGGCGTTGTTGACCAGAAAGTCGAAGCTCTCGCGCTGCCAGGTCTTGCCCAACGCGTCGCGAACGGTGGCAGCAAAATCGTCGAAGCTGGCGCTCTTGCCGACGTCCAGCGGCAGGGCCACGGCCTTGCGGCCCAGCTTTTCGATGGCGGCGACAACGGCTAGCGCCTCATCGTGACCGCTGCGATAGGTCAGGATCACGTCCGTACCCTGCTCGGCCAGTTTCATGGCGGTGCTCTTGCCCAGGCCGCGGCTGCCGCCGGTAATGATGGCGATGGTGGGTGTGCTCATGGGTAACTCCTTGGGGTGAGTGGATGATTCGATAAGCACACTCTATTGGTCTTGATGGATATGATAAATCGCCTATATTCGATTTATATGTTCAAATAAATCGACCAATACGCCGACCCACTGGGAATATCTGGCCGTATGAACACGCTCGAAGCCATGCAGATCTTTATCCGGGTGGCCGAACTGGCCAGCTTTACCCGCGCCGCCGACAGCCTGGGCATTCCCAAGGCCAGTGCCTCGACCGCCGTGCAGCAGCTCGAGGCCAGCCTGGGCGCGCGGCTGCTGCACCGGACCACGCGCAAAGTGCAGATGACGCACGACGGCCAGGCGTTCTACGAGCGCAGCAAGGATCTGCTGACCGATGTCGACGAGCTGCAGTCGATGTTCCAGCAGGGCGAACAGTCGCTGCGCGGGCGGCTGCGCGTGGACATGTCCGGCGGCGTGGCGCGGCTTTTCGTGCTGCCGCAGCTGGCAGAATTCATGCAGGCGCATCCGCTGCTCGAGCTGGAGCTGAGCAGCACCGATCGGCTGGTGGATCTGGTGCGCGAAGGCTTCGACTGCGTGCTGCGCGTGGGGTCGCTGGTCGACAGCAGCCTGGTGGCGCGGCCGCTGGGCGCGTTCCGCATCATCAACTGCGCCAGCCCCGCCTACCTCGAACGCCACGGCACGCCGAAAACGCTGGACGACCTGGCTGCCCACCAGCTCATCCACTACGTTTCCACCCTGGGCGCGCGCTCGCCCGGCTGGGAATATCCCGACGGCAGCGGCTACGCCAGCCTGACGATGGCGGGCAGCATCACCGTCAACAACAGCGACTCGTACACCGCCGCTTGCATCGCCGGACTGGGACTGATCCAGGCGCCGGCAGCCGGCCTGCAGCCGCAGATCGACGCCGGCCGGCTGGTGGAAGTGATGCCGGATTGCCGCGCCGAGCCGATGCCGGTGTCGCTGCTCTACGCCAACCGCCGCAACCTGCCCCGACGCGTGCAGGCCTTCATGACCTGGATCACGCAGGTATTGCAGCCGCATCTGGAGCCGCTGGCCTGAATCGCTTTCGCTGGACGGGACGCCATCAAACAAGCTGACGACACGCGTACGGCTCTTCGTCATGGGCCATGGCCGGCGCAAGCCTCATAATGTTGGGTTGCCATCCAGCACCAGCGTGACCCATGCATATCGGTATCGACTTCGGCACCAGCTATTCGGCCGCCGCCGCCATCATCGACGGCGAGCTCAGGCTCGTGCGCTTCGGCGACGCCGAGCAGTTTCGTACGGCCGTGTTTTTCCCCGAACTGGTGCCCGACCCCAGCGACTTCACCCTGACGCCTGCGCTGGAAGCGCAGCTCGAAAACCAGCTGCGCCTGGCCCGCCAGCAGCAGCGTCAGCTCGCCACTGCCGCGACCGCGCGCGGGCAGGCGCCGGTAGCGCGCAGCGAGCAGGAGCTGCGCAGCGAAGCGCTGCGCGTGGTGCGCCGGCAGTGGATGGAAGAACAGACGCGCAACGCCACCGCATCCGTCGCCAGTTTTCAGCACGCGCTGTTCGGCGAGGCGGCCGTCGAGGGTTATCTGGAAAGCGGCGGCGGCAACCTGATCGAATCACCCAAGTCGATGTTCGGCTATCGGCTCGATCCGCAGGTGCGCAAGGTCATCGTGCATATCGCCACGCACATCATCGAGCACATTCGCCTCAGCGCCAGCCAGCAGTTCGGCACGCCGGTGCGCGGCGCGGTGATCGGCCGGCCGGTGGAGTTTCGCAGCTCGATAGGCGCGCAGGGTTCGCTGCAGGCGATCGAGATTCTGCGCGAAGCGGCGGCCGCGGCCGGCTTCGACAGCGTGAGCTTTCTGGAAGAGCCCGCCGCGGCGGCCATGCACTATCACAAGAGCCTGACGCAGCGTCAGCACGTGCTGGTGGTCGACATCGGCGGCGGCACAACTGACGTGGCGCATGCGCAGCTCGGTGGCGTTGAGGCGCCGCGCATCGTGCGCAGCTGGGGCCTGCCCAAGGGCGGCACCGATCTCGACGTCAATGTGAGCCTGCACAGTTTCATGCCGCAGCTGGGCAAGGACATCATCAGCATGCCGGCGCATCGCTACGTCGACGCCGCCAGCGTGCACAACCTGCCCAAGCAGCGCGAATTCCGTCAGCAGGACTATCGCCTTGTCGAGGAGCCTTACGGTTCGCGCCTGCGCGCCCTGCAGGAAGCCGGTGCCACCACGCGACTCAACCAGCTCGCCGAGCGCAGCAAGATCACGCTGAGCGCGTCGGCCGGCTTTCGCGCCAATCTCGACTTCCTCGAGCCCGGCCTCGCGGTGGAACTTGCCAGCGAGGACTTTCATGCCGCCATCGACAGCTTCCTCTCGCAGATGGAGCGCACCCTCACCACGGTGCGCGGCGATCTGGCCGAGCTGCCGGCCAGCCTCTTCCTGACCGGGGGCACCTCGCGCTCACCACAGGTCCGCGCGCACGTGCAGTCGTGCTTCCCGGAGATTCCACTGGTGCTTGGCGATCCGTCGCTGGGCGTGGTTTCGGGGCTCGCCGTGGTGGCAAGTGAGGCCGATCCAGGTTAGTTCCGTCGGATGTGCAAAACCCGGTGAATTGGCTCGTTTCTGGTCACGTTTCATTAACGAACCACAGAGTACATTAACCCCCATGTCGTGAGACATCGCTCCCACCGCGTGGCATTGGCTCCCCTCCGATAGCCCGCACTTAGATGGAACCCCCCGAACCCGCAGACTCCCCTCTGCGGGTTTTTTTATGCCCGGATTCTGTGGTCGTGCACGAGCGTGGGCTTAGGTTGTTCGCCCGCCACCGCACGCCGCATCGCAAAGCGGCGGAACATTGCGAAACCCAGATGCAAAAAGGCCAGCCCTGGCAAGTGGCTGGACCGGGATGGATCGAAAGCTGGATCCGCTTGCCTTGGCACCAATTACTGAGGAACCTAAGGGCACCCGCATACTATTCGACGATCACCTGCGCGGCGCCGGGCGTCGTCGCATCGGCATAACTGCGGCGAATAAAGAATGCGGCAGCCAGCGCACACACCACCAGGACCAGCGACCAGGTGAAGGTATGGCCGAAGGCGGCGCCCAGCGCGGGAACCGCGTTCACAACGGCGAGCGCCGGAACTGCTTCGCCGGTATGTACCGTCGCCGAACCCGAACCGGCCGGCATCACCGCGGCCAGCTCGTGGGATAGCACCACCGCCAACAGCGCGGTACCGATCGAACCGCCGACCCGCTGCAGCACGTTGAGCCCGGCGGTCACGCGCGCCACCGCGTGGCGCTCGATCGACGACAGCGCGGCGCTCATCGCCGGCAT
>CBAAAD010000343.1:0-3904 GCA_964658785.1 uncultured Methylobacterium sp. | reverse complement strand
GACCCATCGGGCCCTGACCCGGTACGGGACGACCCATCGGGCCCTGACCTTGCGGCGGCTGCCCCGGCCTGCCGTTTTCCGGCATTTGCCGAACCGGGTATCCCGGATTCACCGGCCCCAGATGTCCCGGCGGCTGATAAACCGGGTTCGAGTGGCCATCGTAATGCCCGTTGTCTGGCCCGTGCCACGGACCTGAACCACCCGGACCGCCGGGCCGACCGGAATAAGGTCCGCGCGGCGGCGGCGGTGGCGGACGACGCTCGTAAGGCCGGTTGTACCAGTTGTCGCGGTCGCCATAGAACGGACGGCTGCGATAATAGCGATCCCAGTACGTGCCGACGCTGAAGGCGACGATGGGAATGCCGATCTGTGCGCCGTAATCCGATAACAAAACCGGCTGATCCCGATACTCGTACTGGATATAGTTACCGGCGATCCAGCCGCGGCTGCCGTCGCCTTCGTTAATCACGTCACACCATTCCCAGCCGTCGGTGCAGCCCTGCACATCGACCTCGGTGCCTGCCGGCATCTGGTCGACCAGCGGATAACTCGGGTCCGGTCCGGCGCGGAGGTTGACGTTGTCGACCACATAGCCCTCGGCGGCGAAGGCGCCGACGGGCACCGCCAGACACAGCGCGGCGAGGGAGGACCAAAGCTTGCGTTTCATCACGTCGATCTCCGGCTGAAAAGAGTGCGCCGACTATTGTCCGAGCGCGATCACTTTATAGGCGCTTTTGCGCCGAATCGCGTGGTTTTCACGGCGCGGCTTTGGCTCGCCGTTCAGGCAGCTTTTCGGGGTACAAACCGCAGTGCCACGGCGTTCATGCAATAGCGCAGGCCGGTCGGCCTCGGGCCGTCGTCAAACACATGGCCGAGATGGCTGTCGCAATTGGCGCAGCGAATTTCCACCCTAGCCATGCCGAACGTGTTGTCGCGTTTTTCAGAGACGTTGGTCTTGGCGATCGGCTGCCAGAAGCTCGGCCAGCCGGTGCCCGAGTCGAACTCGGTGGCGGCGTCGTACAGCGCCGTTGCGCAGCCGACGCAGCGGAACAGGCCGGGGCTGGCCGGTTTTTCGTGATCGCCGCTGAAGGCCCGTTCGGTGCCGTCGCGACGCAACACGTCGAAGCTCGCCGGCGACAGCCGCTGCTTCCACTGCGCATCGCTGAGGACCAGCCGCGGCACCTGACGAGCGCCGAGATCCTTGCCGTCGTCGGAAAAAACCTCGAGCAGCACGTTGCCCGGTTTTCCGATCGGCATGTTTTCGGCCACGGACTCCGCCGCAAACAGGCGCGGAAGAAACACGCCGCCGCCGATGGCCAGCACGGCACCGCCGGTGACAGCAGCGCGGATGAAGCGACGACGATCCGCCGCGAGCGTTTCATTGATACGAGACATGGAAACCTCCGTTGAACCAGATGCAGCCGAAACGATGCTCGTGATGCGTTTTCATGCCACGGCGCATGCCGCGACAGGACAACGACCATTGGCGGTCACTCAAAATCAGCCGAAGGTGAAGGCATACGCCTGCGCGCCCGGGTCAAGAAACTCGATCTCGAACAGGCGCTCGCCGCCGCCGTTCTGCCGCACTAACTGGTAAAGCCGCTGCGCGTTGACCACGCCGTTGCCATCGGCGTCGATATCCATGCCGTGGTCCGCACCCGGCGCCTTGCCGTCGATGCGCACGCGAAAGCGGACCGGTTTGCCATCAGCCGCAGGACCGAGCACCAGGTGCAGGTCGCGGCCGCGGAAGCGATACGCGATGCGCCCGCCGGCTTTGTTCAACTGGGCGTTTTCCGCGTGCACGGTCCAGCGCCCGTCGAGTGACCACTGGTTGCTCGTCAGCGTGTCGGGCGCGCGGTAATCTTCGGCGTCGTCGTGCGCGACCTTGCCGCCGACGAAGTTCAGCGCGCGCGCGTAACCTACGTAGGTTTCCGGCGAAACGGCGGCGCTGCGCGAAGCGGCTGCTTCGATACCTTGCTGTGTGCCGCTGACGTAGCCGCCTGGCAGATTTTTCTGTCCGGCTTCGGTCAGCAGTCGGCGCAGCAGATCTTCGCTGTCGGCATAACCGCCTTCGCCGAAATGGTGATGGCGAATCTGCCCTTCGGCATCGACGAAGTAATGCGCCGGCCAGTACTGGTTGTGGAAGCCCTGCCAGATCGCATAGTTGTTATCCAGCGCGACCGGGTAGTTCACGCCCAGATCTTTCACGGCCTTGGCGACATTGGCTGGATCTTTTTCGAAGGCAAACTCCGGCGCGTGCACGCCGATCACCACCAGGCCGTGGTCCTTGTACTTGTCGGCCCAGCCGCGCACGTACGGCAGCGAGCGGATGCAGTTGATGCAGGAGTAGGTCCAGAAATCGACCAGCACCACCTTGCCCCGCAGCGACTCGGTCGTCAGCGGTGGGCTGTTGATCCACTGCGTGGCGCCGGCGAGCGACGGCATCTGGCCTTCCACCGGCAGCGCTGCGTCTGCCTTCAATACGGGTTCGGGCGCCTGCGGCGGGCTCACGGCGTCGATCAGCTTCTGCTCGATGCCGCCGGTGCTGGCCAGTGAGACGCGGGTCAGCCATCCCGTATCCGCGCCCAACGCGATCGCAGCGACACCCGCCAACACCAGCACGCCGAGCCCGCGGCGCACCCATTCGCCGGCGCCAAGCGATCGCTTCATCAAGGCAAATACCTTGCCGCCGATCAGCAGGGCCACGCCGAGTGACGTGGCAGCACCGATGGCGTAGATCAGCAATAGCAGAGTGGTCTGCACGCTGGCGCCGTTCAGCGCCGCCGCGGTAAGCAGCAGGCCGAGAATCGGCCCGGCGCACGGCGCCCACAGCAGGCCCGTGGCTACGCCGAGGCCGGCTGCCGACCAGATGGAATCCTCCTTACCCGACGAGCCTTGCGACAGCTTGTTGCCCAGCGCCACAAACGGGCGGCTGATCCATTCGGCCAGATGGGTCGACAGCAGCGTCAGACCGAGAAACGCCAGCACCACCAGCGCAACGATGCGGCCGTACTGGTTCGCGTGCACCGCCCAGCCGCCGCCCAGCGCTGCCAGCGTGGCGACTGCCGCGAACGTAATGGCCATGCCCAGCAGCATGGGCAGGCCGTTGCGCGCGAACGGCCGATCCGAGCGAGCAAAGACGAACGGCAGCACCGGCAGGATGCACGGGCTGAGGATGGTCAGTACGCCGCCAAGAAAAGCGAGAATCAGAATAAGCATGCACGCATCATTGATTGAGGGATTCGACAGGATATTCGCCGGCATGTGTGTCGCGGTTACCAGAAAGCGGCGACGATTCACGGGGCAAGTGAGTTATATGTGCTGACGGGTTCTAGTTACGTGGTAACTCCGGCCACAGATGCGGCGAAAGCACTGCACAGGATGCAACTACTCGGAGCGACCGTGCCGCACAGCTTGACCGCCAATGCCTTCATGGGTCTAGATAGCGCTCTTTCCCCGTGGGCGAGCGCTACCCGAACCGTGCAGGCTGAAGCCGTATCCGCTAGCGCTGATGAATCGCCCGACCAGCGTCGGGCGCGTCTGATGGCCGCTGCGCAGTCGGGCGACCGGCGCGCATACGAACGGGTGCTGGCCGATTCGATTCTGCTGATTCGCCTGGCGGCACGGCGGCGAGGTGTGGCTGCGGATCGCCTGGATGACGTTGTGCAGGAGACGCTGATCACGGTCAATCGCGTGCGCCATACCTACGATCCTTCGCGCTCGTATGACGCCTGGCTCACCGCCATTGCCAATCGCCGCGCCATCGATGCGCTGCGCAGCCGCGGCCGGCGCGACAGTCGCGAGCTGCACGACGACATGGCGTTCGCCAACCACGCCGATAGCGACGACGCCAGTGCGGCGACCGAGCAGCTGCAGCGCGCGCAGCGCCTGCGCGAGGCCATCG
>CBAAAD010000342.1:1377-3956 GCA_964658785.1 uncultured Methylobacterium sp. | reverse complement strand
CACGAGTCGGACTGGACCGCCAACGGGCGCAGCAGCCTGTCGCCGGAAAGCCGCGCGGTGCTCGCCACGCTCGACGGTCCGGTGGACATCGTCAGCTACGCCAATCCGCAGAGCGACCTGCGCCAGACCGTGGCCGGTTATCTGCAGCGCTACCAGCAGGTGAAACCCGACCTCACCCTGCATTTCGTCGACCCCCAGCTGGACCCGGCGAAGATGCGCGAGCTTGGCATCACCGTGGATGGCGCGCTGATCATCCACTACCGCGGACGCGAGCAGCGGCTGGATGAGCTGTCCGAAAGAAGTCTCACCAATGCACTGGAACGACTGGTGCGCGGCAACGACCGTATCGTGGCCTTCGTCACCGGCGACGACGAGCGCCGCGCCGACGGCAAGGCCAACGCCGACCTGGGCACCTTCATGGCGCAGCTGGAAGGTCGCGGCATGCGCGCCGTGCCGCTCAACTTTTCACAGGCGTCAGCGGTGCCGGAGCATACCGATCTGGTGGTGCTTGCCAGCCCGACCCTGCCCTTGCCGCCTGGCGCCGTGCAGGCGCTGGTGACGTATGTGCAGAACGGCGGCAACCTGCTGTGGCTGACCGAACCGGGCAACAGCGATCTGGGGCTCGGTCCGCTATCCGCCGCGCTGAGCGTTCGGGTATTGCCCGGCGTGCTGGTCGATGGCTCGGGTGCCGCGCTGGGTCTGAAGGATCCCCGCATGATTGCGCTCGGCGACTACGTGCCCAACGCGATCACTCGCGGCTTCACTCTGACCACGCTGTTCCCGCAGGTGTCGGCGCTGGCGCAGGTCGCGCAGGGCGACTGGGCCGTGCATGCCTTCCTGCGCTCCAGTCCGCAGAGCTGGACCGAGTTCAAGCCGATCGATAGCACGCAACCTTCCGACATCCGCTTCGATGGCGCAGCCGGTGAGTTGAAGGGGCCGCTGGATTTCGGCTTTGCCCTGAGCCGGCTCTCGCCGAGCCCGGACAAGAGCGAGCAGCGCGTGGTGGTGATCGGCGACGGCGATTTTCTTTCCAACAGTTTCCTCGGCAACGGCGGCAACCGCGCGCTGGGCGAGCGCGTGTTCGACTGGCTGCTCGGTGACGACAAGCTGGTCGACCTGCCGCCGCGCGGCGCGCCCGACCGGATCATGCAGATCTCGCAGGGCGAGCTCAGCGCGGTGAGCGTGGGCTTTCTGATCGTACTGCCCGTGCTGCTGCTGCTGATCGGCGCGCTGATCGTCTGGCGCCGGCGGCGGCGTTGAACGATGCGTCGTTCGGTTCGCCATCGTCTGTCGCTATTGCTTTTGGCCATCGCCGTACTGGCTTTTGCCGCATGTCAGTGGCGACAGGAAAACCGCGAAGCGCCCGGCACGCTGCTGGCACTGGAGCCATCGGCCATCTCGCGCGTTGACGTGCGCATCGGCAACGCGCCGACCGAACATTACGCCAGGCGCGACGGCCACTGGTATCGCATCGATGGCGCCGCCTCGCGCGCCGATGACGGGCACCTGGGCGAACTCACCGAAACGGCCGCCGCTTCGGTACTGCGCTGGCGCCCGGCCAGCGATTTCGATGCGGCCCGCATCGGCCTGACGCCGCCCAGCGCCACGCTGACGCTGGACGGCCACGCGCTGGATTTCGGCGAGATGTCAGTCACCGGCCCGCAGTGCTACGTGCGTGTCGACGGGCGTATAGCGCTGGTCTCGGTTCGCTACATGCCCCGAGCATCGCGCGGCCAGGCCGACAAGCTACCTTAGCTTCACCTTGCGCGGCGCAGTCTGCGCCCCATCTTTCATGCATCGACAGCAGGAGTCCGACCCATGGCCACGCCCGTCAAACGCAAGCCGGCAGCAAGCAAAAAAACAGCGGCTAAAACAGCCAGCAAGACCGTTGCGAAAAAAGCAGTGGCCAAGAAAATCAGTGCGCGAAAAACCGTCGCCAGGAAAAGCGCCGTCTCATCCGGCAAGGGCGTCATCGGCGTCGTCGGCATGGCCGTGATGGGCCGCAATCTGGCGCTCAATATCGAAAGCCGTGGTCACGTGGTGTCGATCTTCAACCGCAGTCGCGAGAAGACCGACGAAGTGATTAAGGACAACCCGGGCGCCAAGTTCGTCCCCAGCTACACGATTGAAAAGTTTGTCGCCTCGCTGGAAAAGCCGCGGCGCATTCTGCTGATGGTGCAGGCCGGTGCCGGCACCGACGCGGTGATCGCCGAGCTGAAGCCGCTGCTGAGCAAGGGCGACGTGCTGATCGACGGCGGCAACACCTTTTTCAAGGACACCATCCGGCGCAACCAGGAGCTGGCCAAGGCCGGCATCCACTTCATCGGCACCGGCGTTTCCGGCGGTGAGGAAGGCGCGCTGCACGGCCCGTCGATCATGCCCGGCGGTCCGCGCGATGCGTACGACCTGGTCGAACCCATCCTCACCGAAATCGCCGCCAAGGCGCCCGACGGCGAGCCGTGCGTGGCCTACATGGGTGACGACGGCGCCGGCCATTACGTCAAGATGGTGCACAACGGTATCGAATACGGCGATATGCAGCTCATCGCGGAAAGCTATTCCGTGCTCAAGCACGTGCT
>CBAAAD010000342.1:0-1277 GCA_964658785.1 uncultured Methylobacterium sp. | reverse complement strand
TCGCTGAAGGATGAACGCGTCGCCGCGAGCAACTATTTGCACGGCCCGAAAACCAAGGCGTTCAAGGGCGATCGCAAGGCCTTCATCGAGTCGGTGCGCCGTGCGCTGTATCTGAGCAAGATCGTCTCCTACGCGCAGGGCTTCGCCCAGCTGCGTGCGGCGGCCGAGGAATACCAGTGGAAGCTCGACTACGGCACCATCGCCAAGATCTGGCGCGGCGGCTGCATCATTCGTGCGCGCTTTCTGCAGGACATCACCGACGCCTACAAGCACGACGACAAGCTGGCCAACCTGCTGCTGGCGCCGACGTTCGGGAAGATCGCGCAGAAGTATCAGGAGGCCTTGCGCGAAGTCGTGGCCACGGCCGTGCGCATCGGCGTGCCCGTGCCCGGCTTCAGCTCGGCCATTGCCTACTACGACGGCTACCGTTCCGAGCGCTTGCCGGCCAATCTGATTCAGGCGCAGCGCGACCTGTTCGGCGCCCATACCTTCGAGCGCATCGACAAGCTGGGCAGCTTCCATGCCAGCTGGGATTGACGCGTCGGAACTGACAAGTCGGCATTGACGAGTCAGAGCTGAAAACGCATGCCTGAACTGCCCGAGGTTGAAACCACCCGACGCGGTATCGAGCCGCATCTGGCCGGTCGACGCATCGCAGCCGTGACGCTGCGCCGTAGCGACCTGCGCTGGCCCATTCCCCCGGAAGTCAGCGAACGGCTTCCGGGGCAGCTGATCGACAGCGTCGAGCGGCGCGCCAAGTATCTGCTGATTCACACCGCAGCCGGCAGCGCGATGCTGCACCTGGGCATGTCGGGCATGCTGCGCGTGCTGCCGCCGGACGCGCCGATCGGCAAGCACGACCACGTCGACATCGTTCTTGAAGGCACCGCCGAACAGCGCGGCCGCGTGCTGCGCTTCACCGATCCGCGCCGCTTCGGCAGCCTGCTGTGGCAGCCTGTTGGCGAGCTGCATCCGCTCTTGGCCGCACTCGGCCCGGAGCCGCTGACCGATGCATTCGACGGCGACACGCTGTGGCGCGGCTCGCGCGGCCGCAGCGCGGCGGTGAAACTGTTTCTGATGGACAACGCCAACGTCGTCGGCGTGGGCAACATCTACGCCAGCGAAGCCTTGTTCGCCGCCGGCATCGACCCGCGCCGCGCCGCCGGCAAGGTGTCGCGGAAGCGTTACGCATCGCTCGCCGCCGAGGTCAAACGCATCCTGGCCTGGGCGATCGAACGCGGCGGCACGACCCTGCGCGATTTTCTCAACCCCGACGG
>CBAAAD010000341.1:0-3957 GCA_964658785.1 uncultured Methylobacterium sp. | reverse complement strand
TTCGGCCTCAACCCGGCGCCGTTCTGCCTGCTGGATGAGGTCGACGCGCCGCTGGATGAAGCCAACGTCGGACGCTTCTCCAGCCTGGTGCGCGAAATGAGCGAAAAAGTGCAGTTCATCTTCATCAGCCACAACAAGGCCACGATGGAAGCGGCCACCCAGCTGTGCGGCGTGACCATGCGCGAGCCGGGCGTGTCGCGACTGGTGCAGGTGGATCTCGCGGAAGCGGCTAAACTCGCAGGCGCTGCATGAGAGCCTGTTTATAATCTCCGCGTGGCCCGCCATGGGTTGTCGCGCCCGCCGGCCTGCGGTCAAACCAACCCGCAGGCCGGCGTCATCACTCGGTCGTGTACCGACGTACACTCCCCCGATCTTCCTTGCCCTGCGGTCAAACCGCTCCCGGCGCGGGCGACGTGGAGATCACAAACAGGCTCTGAGGACTTCACGATGACCATGCAACCCGTGCTCGCTTTTGCCTGGAACCCTGCCGTCGGTGTTCCGCTGCTGATCGTCGCCATCATCATCCTGGCGTTGATCTGGCTGTTCGGACAGCCAAAAAAGGAGCAGGGCAAGCGCCGCGTCGTGCCCAGCGCGTCGTCAGGCGAACGTCGGGAGCCCCGCCTCGGGGATGATGACGACATCGGCGACGACACGCCGTCTTTCAGCGCGCGCGATGCGTCCTACGACGATGCCTTCGACATGCCGGTGAAGCCGAAGCAGGGCGAGCTGGACGTCAGCATGCGCGCCGAGCTGGAGCGCCTGGGCGCCACCTTGTCCGGCGAGCGTCCGAGCAGCAAGCCGATGCCGTCAAAGCTGATGGGGCATGCGGCATCGATCGTCGATGCGCTGCGCGCGCCCAGCATTCCCGACGAAGACAGCCTTCTGCCGCAGCCGGAGATTTCGGTCGCGCCGCCGGTCGCTCCGGTGCCAGCTCCCGCGCCGTCGCCGAAAATTCCGCCGCGTTCCGATCTTGGTCGACGCCCGGCACAGTTGGCCGTCGAGCGCATCGTCACGCTGTTTGTGGTGGCCCGCGAGGGCGAACACTTCAACGGGCCGAACCTGGTGGTGGCGGCCGAAAAGGCCGGGCTCGAATTCGGTGATATGGGCATCTATCACCGCCTGCTCGAAGGCAAGCGCGAACTCGGCCCGATCTTCAGCGTGGCCAACATGCTCAAGCCGGGCAATTTCGACCTGGTTCGACTCGACGCGCTGCGCACGCCCGGCGTCAGCTTCTTCATGACCCTGCCGGGGCCGCTCTCCGCACTCGACGCGTGGGACGCGATGCTGCCCACCGCGCAGCGCCTCGCCGAA
The DNA here is from genome assembly GCA_964658785.1 of uncultured Methylobacterium sp. Classification (GTDB taxonomy): domain Bacteria; phylum Pseudomonadota; class Gammaproteobacteria; order Xanthomonadales; family Rhodanobacteraceae; genus Rhodanobacter. Next base: position 2,646 of record CBAAAD010000341.1, on the reverse strand, counting down.
CTCCTCGATGGTCACGTGCTGGACGAGGAGCGCAACGCCCTCGGTCGCCAGCGCATCGCGCATATTCGCGACCAGCTGCGTGGGTGGGATCGCGATCACGAAGGCAAGGAAATCATCTTCGGTCGTTAAGCCGATTCGGTTTTACGACTGATCCTGCCGCTCGAGGTACGTGGGTCGTGGGTAACGATCAGCCGGATTTCGTTACAGTGCCGTCGTGGCCGACCCGCCATGGCATGTTCAGCAGTACGCCGGCATCCACCTGATGGATGTCGGTGAGGCCGCAGAACGCCATGGTCAGATCAAGCTCGTTACGGATGATGTTCAGGCACTCGGTTACGCCTTGCTCGCCGCGGGCGCCCAGGCCGTAGACGAACGCTCGCCCAAGCAGGGTGCCTTTGGCACCGAGGGCGACGGCTTTGAGCACATCCTGACCCGACCGAATCCCGCCATCCATCCATACCTCGATGCGTGAACCGACGGCATCGACGATGGCGGGCAGCGCCGAGATCGAGCTGGGTGCGCCATCGAGCTGGCGACCACCGTGATTGGAGACGATGATCGCATCGGCACCGGAGTCGGCAGCGAGGCGTGCATCGGCGGCATCCATGATGCCCTTGAGAATAAGCTTTCCGCCCCAGCGCCTGCGCACCCATTGCACATCGGCCCAGTCCAGCCGGGGATCGAATTGCTGGCTGGTCCACGCGGACAGCGAGCCCATGCCATCCACGCCTTTGACGTGGCCCACGATGTTGCCGAAATGCCGACGCGACGTGCCCAGCATGCCGAGGCTCCAGCGCGGCTTGGTCGCCAAGTCCAGCAGGTTGGACAGGGTGGGTCTGGGCGGCGCCGTCAGGCCGTTTTTCAGATCCTTGTGGCGTTGTCCGAGGATCTGTAGATCGAGCGTCAGCATCAGCGCAGAGCACTTCGCCGCCTCGGCGCGGCGGATCAGGCGCTCGATGAACTCGCGGTCGCGCATCATGTACAGCTGAAACCAGAACGGCGCCGTGGAGTGCGCGGCGACATCCTCGATGGAGCAGATGCTCATGGTCGACAGGGTAAACGGCACGCCGAATTTTTCGGCGGCGCGCGCGGCGAGGATTTCGCCATCGGCATGTTGCATGCCGGCCAGTCCGACGGGCGCCAGGGCTACCGGCATGGCGACATCCTGCCCGACCATCTGCGTGCGCAGCGAACGGTTGTCGATGTTGACCGCCACCCGCTGGCGCAATGTCAGCTGCTGGAAATCCTGTTGATTCGACCGATAGGTCGATTCCGTCCAGGAACCCGAATCCGCGTAGTCGTAAAACATCTTCGGCACGCGTTTCTTTGCCAGCAGGCGCAGGTCCTCGATACAGGTGATGACGGTCAAGAAACGATCTCCTGCGGACGCTCCGACGGAGCGTCCGGTTCAATGCGGCTGCAGTGCCTAGTGATGAACAATCGGCAGGGCGGGAATCATCCACGGCAGCACGTACTGCTGCAGCATCACCAGCAGGCCGAGCAGCACGGTCAGTGCCACGCTGTGCTTGAAGGTACGGGCAAAAACCACGCCTTCCTGGCCCTTCAGTGCGGTAACGGCCACGCCGGTCGCGATGTTCTGCGGCGAGATCATCTTGCCCATCACGCCACCGGAGGAGTTGGCGGCGGCGATCAGCACCGGGTTCAGACCGAGCTGATTGGCAGCCACCACCTGCAGATTACCGAACAGCGCATTGCCCGAGGTGTCGCTGCCGGAGAGGAATACCGCAATCCAGCCCAGAAACGGGGACAGCAGCGGATAGAACACGCCCACCGAGGCCACGCCCAGGCCCAGCGTATACGTCATGCCCGAATAGTTCATCAGGAAGGCCAGTGACATGATCAGCATCACCGTCAGTATCGCGATACGGCTCTGCCGCCAGGTCATGGCGATGGCGCTGAGGAAACGTGCCGGACCCACGCCCACCAAGGCCGCGGTGATAATGGCAGCCACCAGAATCGCGGTGCCGGTGCCCAGTGGCTGGAACACCCAGGTGGCGGTGTAGGGCTTGTTGTAGAGGGTGATGAAGACGGCTTTGTCGAGGCCTGGCCAGGCGATGCTCTGCTGGCCAATCATGGCGACCTTTGCGTAGGTCCACGCAATGACCACCACCGACACCACCAGCCAAGGAATCCAGCCCTGCCAGTTGGGCACGCGGCTGCCCTTGCTTGGCGTGGTCACGGCTGGCCGATGGATGGCAAATTCGGCATCCGGCTGCGGCGACCACAGGCGCAGAAAGCCGAGCGTCACCAGCAGGGAGGTGAGCGAGGCCAGCACATCGGTGAGCGCATAGTTGAGGAAATTGGACGCCACGAACTGGGCTCCCGCGAAACTCAGCCCGGCCACCAGCAGCACTGGCCACAGTGCGCGCACCGAACGCCAGCCGCCGTACACCACCATCACGTAAAACGGCAGCAGCAGGGCGAACAGCGGCAGCTGACGTCCCACCATGGCGCCCAATTGCACCGCCGGCAAACCCGTCACCTGGCCCAGCACCGTAATGGGCACGCCCAGCGCGCCGAAGGCCACCGGTGCGGTATTGAAGATCAGGGTGTAGGTAAGCGCTTCCAGCGGCTGGAAGCCCACCAGGATCAGCAGCGCGCTGGTGATCGCCACCGGCGTGCCAA
>CBAAAD010000340.1:2867-3963 GCA_964658785.1 uncultured Methylobacterium sp. | reverse complement strand
TCATATCTGTTGGTGGCCCCACAAACTATTACCATCATCCGGTCCTGGACACGATGACCGCGCACTCTGGAAAGAGTTGGAACGTGGTTCTGACTCGTGATCGTATCTCACCCATTGCGCCGCAACATTATGGCTTGGACTTTTCGGGAGGCCCGAATAGCTGGGCCCCTTGCGGAGCGGCTCCCTGCGCGTTTCACGACGCACATTGAGCTTGCCCCGGATTGATTGACACCTACCAAGGACCGTAAGGTTCACTCGGAGGTGGTCATCATGTCCAAACGCACGGGAAACCGGGACGGAGGAAATTAACGAGAACCCTACGCAGCCAAACGATGCTCATAAAACGGCCGCGGCCTGTCGTCGAGGATGGCCTGCAGCGCATCCAGGTTATTCGGATCGGGATTGAGCCATGCGTCAACGTATTCGGGTTTGATCTGGATGATGCAGCGGTCGTGGCCCGCGATGGCGACCTCGGGCGGCGGCTCGTCGGTGATGGCGGCGAAGGAGAAGAGCTCGGGCGCATCTCCCTGCGCAGGCGAGCGATTCCACAGGCAGGCCACCAGCATCGGCTGCTGATCCTGCGGTACGAACTCGAGCACGACGTCCTGTCCGTCGCGCTCGACGTGCTCATAAAAGCGATCGACCACCATCAATGCATGCTTGTAACCAAACAGCGCCCGCCAGGCGGTGCCGAGGCTGTCGCGGCGCGCGTTGTAGGTGCCGGGGTATTTGTGCTCGACCGCTTCCGTCCAGCCGGGTAGCCGGCACTGATAGCGCATGGGCACGATGACCTTGCGGCCCTGCTGCGCCACCATCACCGTGGCGTACGTGCCGGGATAGATGCGCTCGTCGCGGGGCAGCAGCTCCTTGCGCTGCAGGTCATCCAGGTCGCGCCGCGCGCGGGCGACCTTGTCGGTGGCGATGCGCTGATCGTTGGCGGCTTTCTTGGTGGGCTTGGCGCTGGCCAGCACGCGCTCGGCGTTTTCGAGTCGCAGCGTCTGCGCCTGCAGCTCGGTCTGGATGGCCTCGGCGGCCTCGCGGTTGCCCTCGGCCACCAGCTTGGCCAGCTCCATTTCTTCGGCGCTGCGTGGCCGGG
>CBAAAD010000340.1:0-2857 GCA_964658785.1 uncultured Methylobacterium sp. | reverse complement strand
TTGGGCAGCTTGCGCACCCAGTCGCCGCCCTTGCGCCGTTCCCAGAACAGGCGGGTGTACTCCTTGATGCTGAGTTCGCCACCAAAGTACTCGTACTTGCGATAGTCCGACCAGATTTGCGCCGAGTAGCACATCGCCTTGGTCCAGAAGGGTGGATGCGTCGAGGATAACGCCGATCGGTGAGGCGGGATCAGTCGCCCCGCGCCCGGTATCCGAACTTTTGCAGGATGCGATCGATCTCGTTGAACGCCAGCGCGTCCTCGCTCAGCGTGATGGCGTCAATCGTCGAATACGCGCGCGCAAAGAACTCGGCCAGAAAGTCGTCCCGGTCGGGATATCTGGCCATCAGGTCCGGCATATCGGCTTCTAGTGTCGCCAGGCGCCGCTGTAACTCTTGGCGTGATACCGCCATGGCGCTTCCTCGATGGGATTGCGAGCATAGCGCTATGCAACGTCAATAGCGGATCAAGAGAGGCGCCTGCGACAATCAATGACGCCTGTGCGCAACCTCGTCTCATCTCCTGACACATTTGCCCGACACACTCAGCGCACCTCACGGGAGATGGCGATGGACGTGGCAACGTATGTGGTTTGCGGCTTTCATCAGGGTCGCCGGCTGAAGCCGCAGCACTTCAAGACCGAGCAACAGGCGCGCGAGCATGCCGCCTATATGAACCAGTCGGCGGATTTCGTCATCCTCACGACCAGCAATGCGCAGATCGGGCAGGTGCATGGGGCGCCGTTGCGGGGGCGTCGTCCGCTGCGCGCGGTGTGATTGCTTCCGATACATGCTTGGACCGTGCTCACCCGGGCTCGCGCAAGGCGCTCGAGCGAGGTTGCGATCGATAAAGCCATGCCGGCATCAGGCAGGGCGGAGCCCATGGCTCTGACACTCGTTGCGCGAGCGCGCGTTGACTCGATGTGATCGTTTACCGACGATCGATCGAGTACTTGCCTGGGCCGCTGATACACAGCAGCAGCAAGCCGCCCGCGATCGACAGGTTCTTGTAGAAATTGATCATGTTCGCCATGCGCTCGGCATCGGGCATCGTCCAGTAGTGATGGCCGATGAACGCGGTTGCCAGCGTATACAGAACGAGCAGATAGGCCAGGGGCCGCGTGTAAAAACCCAGGGCGATGGCGATACCGACGACGAGCTCCATGACCACGGCGATCACCGCCGCCACGGTCGGTAACGGTGCGCCCTCCGTTGCCATGTAGGCGATCGTTCCCGAAAAGCCGGTCAGCTTGCTCCAGCCAAACAGCCCAAACAGCACGGTCAGCATCAACCGCGCGATAAGCAGGAGTTCGTCCCTGCGGTTTTCGAAGAGTGTGTATCGCACGATAGTCGCTCCATGGTTGGTGAGGTCGCCGATGTCGCGATAAGCTGCCCGGGAGAAGCAAACAGGCTCGAAGCACTTTGACATGCTTTGCCGCGTCCGGGTTGGCTGGGTAAAAGCCAGAGAGTCATCATCAGGCAAAGCTCATCATGGACATTCGGCAGGACGATCCCGCAGCGCCTCACGTGGCCGAGCTGTTGGCTCATCACCTGCAGGAAGTGCAGCGCGTGATGGGGGAATACGCTTTTGCGCTCGACGCGACGGGCTTGTCGGCCATGGACGTCACCTTCTGGACGGCTTGGCACGGTGACGCGTTGCTTGGGTTTGGTGCGCTGAAGCGTCTGGATGACACCCACGGCGAGGTCAAGTCGATGCGCGTCGCATCCATCGCCCGCGGCACCGGCGTCGGCCGCGCGATGTTGGACCACATCATCACCGAAGCTCGAACCCGGCGATATGCACGCCTCAGTCTGGAGACGGGAACGGCATCGATGCACGCGCCTGCCATCGCGCTTTACCGCCGCGCCGGTTTTGTGTCCTGCCCCGCTTTTGCCGACTATCAGCCCAGCCCGTACAACCAGTTTCTGACGCTTGATCTATCGGCTTGACGCGTCTGCTCGCAGGGCTAAAAGGAGTGTCTGTCAAAAGGCTGTCGGGCTCCCGTCTCCGTTTGAATTGCGCCGGGCCGTGGACATTGGATCAGAATGCGCGTTCTCAAAGAAAAGCGCTCTCCACCGCTGGCCGATCGTCGAGCCACTCACAACCCGGGAAAACCTATGGAAACAATCCACGTAGTGCAGCCGTTCGACAAGGTGAGGAATGGTTTGAAACCGGGCCAGGTCTTGCAGTTCAAGACGGCTGATGAAGCTGCACGCAGGGCAGGCCTGCTGGCCAACAAACATGCCGGCGTCGTCGCCTACAGCATGGACGTGGACGAGGAGAGCGGCGACTACGGCACGCCGCGCGTGCTGTTCGAGTCGGGAGAAGTGCCGGAGCTCTGAGGAAAACCCGGGCGGAGGCATTCAAATCCGTCCGCTCAACCCAGGCCGGCGGATTGACGGCTGATGGTGATGGCGTTTCGGTGGAGATTTTTTGCCGCACCCGGCGCGCCGGCAGAACGTATCCAGCGCCGCTACCATGCGTCGGCTTGGTCGGCGATAGATCCCTGAGGTCGACGATCAGGCTAGGCGGCAGGAAATCGCGGCGTAATGGGGTCGTTACGTCTGTATCTCGCCGTCCCAACTCTTTTCCACGGCGGCCTTCGCCGAAACTTCTGGAGCAGGATCATGTTCAGTCACGTGATGGTGGGTTCAAACGATATCGATCGGTCGGAGCGCTTCTACAACGCATTGCTGGCCGTTGTCGGCGCGGGCAAGGCGATGCGCAACGTGGCAAGCACCGGGCATGTGCGGCTGTTCTACCCGCACGACGGCAGCATGTTCAGCGTCAGCCAGCCGATCAACAGCGAGGAAGCCACCTGTGCCAACGGTGGCACGGTCGGCTTCAAGTGCACGTCG
>CBAAAD010000339.1:0-3985 GCA_964658785.1 uncultured Methylobacterium sp. | reverse complement strand
CACGCGCAGCCAAGCGGACCTACCTGATTTCCATCGATACCGACCACTGCCGCACCACCGAGCAGGGCGGCACCTGGTGGGAAGTCGCGGTGCCTGAAGTCTCGACTCGTTCAACGGTGCTCGACGCCCGCCGCGATTACGAAACAGCCAAACAGCGGCAGCGGTCGATCACCGCGCCCGATCATTCAACGCAGGTGAAATCCGATGTCTAACCGTCTGGAAGTAAAGATCGGCATCAATCCGATCAGCTGGAGCAACGACGATCTGCCCTCGCTGGGCGGCGAAACGCCGTTGTCGACCGCCTTGAGCGAAGGCCGTGAAATCGGCTATCAGGGTTTCGAGCTGGGCAACAAGTTTCCCAAGGATCCCGCCGCGCTGCGCGAGCTGATGGCCGGCTACCAGCTCGACGTGGTGTCCGGCTGGTATTCCGGTCGACTGGCCACGCGATCTGTGGAAGAGGAAATCGCGTCGGTGGAATCGCACCTTGATCTGCTGGCGAAGAACGGCTGCAAGGTCATGGTGTACGGCGAAGTCGCCAACGCCATCCAGAGTGAGCGCACGGTGCCGCTATACAAACGTCCGCGCTTCGACGACGAGTCGTTCAAGCGCTACGGCGAGCGGCTGACCGCTTTCGGCAAACATCTGCTGACGCGCGGCGTGCGGCTGGCCTATCACCACCATATGGGCGCCTATGTGGAATCGCCGGACGATATCGACCGCGTGATGGCCTACACCGGCGAGGATGTGGGGCTGCTGTTCGATTCCGGCCACGCGTACTTCGGCGGCGGCGATCCGCTGACGATTCTCGGCAAACACATCGGCCGCGTCTGTCACGTGCACTGCAAGGATGTGCGGCCGTCGATCATTCGCCACGCGCGCAACCGCCAGTGGAGTTTTCTGGATTCGGTCTTGAACGGCGTGTTCACCGTGCCGGGCGACGGTGCGATCGATTTTGCCGGCATCGTCGAGCTGCTGCGCGAGAACCACTACAAGGGCTGGCTGATCGTCGAGGCCGAGCAGGATCCGGCCGTCGCGCCCAGCTATGAATACGCCAGCCTCGGTTACCGCACCTTGCGCGGACTGGTCGACAACGTGCGCACGAAGGAGGCCGCATGAGCCTGCTGGTCAAAGCCGCGCCCAAGGGACGCGCCATCGTCAAGGTGACGCCGGAGTCGGCTGGGTGGAAGCACGTCGGTTTTGAAGGCGTGCGGGTCGGGGCCGGCGAGTCGCTGCATCTCGATCTGCCGTCCGATCGCGAAGGCTGTCTCGTGGTGCTGACCGGCAGCGTCGACGTCAGCGTCGGCGACGAATCCTGGAAAAGCCTCGGCGGCCGCGCCAGCGTGTTCGAGGATCGCTCCACCGATGCGGTGTACGCACCGCCCGGTTCGACCTTCGTCATCCACGCGCATGATGATGCCGAGCTGGCGCTGGCCAGCGCACCGGCCACCGGTAAATATTCCGCGCGTCTGATTCCCGCCGCCAGCATGAAGCGCATGGTGCGCGGCCAGGGCAGCAACACGCGCTATGTCTGCGACGTGCTTCCCGAGACGGAACACGCGGAATCACTGCTGGTCGTCGAAGTGGTCACACCGGCGGCCAACTCCTCCAGCTATCCGCCGCACAAGCACGACACCAACAACCTGCCGGTCGAGAGTTCGCTGGAAGAAACCTATTACCACCGCATCGATCCGCCGCAGGGCTTTGCCTTCCAGCGCGTTTACACCGACGAGCGCGACCTCGATGAATCGATGGCCGTGGGCGATCACGACGTGGTGATGGTGCCGCGCGGCTATCACCCGGTGGTGATGCCGCACGGCTATCGCGGCTACTACCTCAACGTGATGGCCGGCCCGCATCGCGAATGGCATTTCAAGAACGATCCGGCGCACGACTGGCTGATGCCGCGCTGAGCCATTCGCGCCAGCCTCGATTCAAATCTTGCTTCATAAGGAACCACGACCATGTCTGCCCAACTCTCTCCCTCCCCCGCTCCGGTCAATATCGGCCACTACGTCGGCGGCCGCCATCAGGCCGGCAAAGGCTCCACCGCACCCAGCTACAACCCGGCCACGGGTCACGTGATCGGCGCCGTGGCGCTGGCCGACGCGAAAGAAGTCGACCTTGCCGTGCAGTCGGCGCTGGCGGCGTTTCCGGCCTGGTCGCAAACGCCGCCGCTGAAGCGTGCGCGCGTGATGTTCCGCTTCAAGGAGCTGCTTGAGCGCGACATGGACAAGCTCGCGGCCGCCATCACGCGCGAACACGGCAAGGTCGTGTCCGACGCCAAGGGCGAACTGGTGCGCGGCCTGGAAGTGGTCGAATACGCCTGCGGTATTCCCGAACTGCTCAAGGGCGACTACACCGAGCAGATTGCCAACGGCATCGATGCGTGGACCATGCGCCAGGCGCTGGGCGTCTGTGTCGGCATCACACCGTTCAATTTCCCTGCAATGGTGCCGATGTGGATGTTTCCCATGGCGATCGCCTGCGGCAACACCTTTGTGCTGAAGCCGTCCGAACGCGACCCTTCCACGGCGCTGTTGCTTGCCGAGCTGCTGACCGAGGCCGGCCTGCCCGACGGCGTGTTCAACGTCGTGCAGGGTGACAAGGGTGCGGTCGATGCGCTGCTCGATCACAAGGACGTTCGCGCGATCAGCTTTGTCGGCTCCACGCCGATCGCCGAATACATCTACGCGCGCGGCACCTCGCAGGGCAAGCGGGTGCAGGCGCTGGGTGGCGCGAAGAACCACATGATCGTGATGCCCGATGCGGATATGGATAAAACCGTGGATGCGCTGATGGGCGCCGGCTACGGAGCTGCCGGCGAACGGTGCATGGCGATATCGGTGGTCGTGGCCGTGGGCGACGCCACCGCAAATACGCTCGTGGAAAAGCTGGCGCCAAAAGTGCGCGCCCTGCGCATCGGCGACGGCATGGACGACACCATCGAAATGGGCCCGGTCGTCACCAGCCAGCATCGCGACAAGATCACCGGTTATATCGACGACGGCGAAGCCGCCGGCGCCAAACTCGTTGTGGACGGTCGCGGGCATAGAGTGGCCGGCTGCGAGCAGGGGTTTTTTCTCGGTGGCACGCTGTTCGACCGCGTTACGCCATCGATGCGTATCTACAAAGAGGAAATTTTTGGCCCCGTACTGTGTGTCGTACGCGTGCCTGATTTTGCCAGCGCACTGGATCTGGTCGACTCGCATGAATACGGCAACGGCACGGCGATTTTCACCCGCGACGGCCACGTGGCCCGCGAATTCGCGCACCGCGTGCAGGTCGGCATGATTGGCATCAACGTGCCCATTCCTGTACCGATGGCCTTTCACAGCTTCGGCGGCTGGAAAAAAAGTCTGATGGGTGATCACCACGCGCACGGTCCGGAAGCGGTGCGCTTCTACACCCGCCAGAAGGCCGTAACGCAGCGCTGGCTGGCGGATAAAGAAAGTGCGGGTGCCGAATTCGCGATGCCTACGCACTGAACGACATCTGCATCAGCGCAACGCCTTGTTTTGCTTCACCGCAGCACGTTTTTTGCCCCGCAACGCAACACGAAAAAACACAATAGACCTCGGGCGTTAGTCAATTGAGCGTGATGACCATACGTCAGAAAATGCCAAGTAATAAAAAAATCATAAAAGATACGCAAAGAACTCGTATTCATTTTTCGCTTGAAAAATGTTGCACGTTTAACGAACGCACCAGTCGCTTCACCATTGGGAGAGAGGGCATCATGGCTTCAACACTTCGGAAAAAATCACTCGCCTGCGCAATAGCTTTCGCGGGTCTCGGTCTTGGCATGGGCCTCGTGGCTCCACAGGCCCACGCAGCGGATGACCTCAGCACGAGTCCGTATTTGTTCGGCGACTGGAACGGTGAACGTACTCGCCTGCTGGACGAGGGCTTCAAGTTCAACTTCACTTATGGTGGTGAAGCGGCGCACAACTTCAGCGGTGGCGATGCTCATCTGACCCGCTATACC
>CBAAAD010000338.1:0-4003 GCA_964658785.1 uncultured Methylobacterium sp. | reverse complement strand
ACCGCCGTGGTTTCCGCGTCGGTCTGATAGGGCAGGTACTCGATGCGGTCGCGCACGCCGTTGTTGAGCCGGTGCAGTCGCTCAAGTTCGGTGCCGCTGCCGGCAGCGGATTGCGCGAGGGCATCGATCTCCGGATTGCTTTCCGTCAGCGGCGTCGACGACAGATAGAACATCGGCGGCAGCAGCTCCTTGTGGTCGCCGTGCACGCCGTGCATGTCGCGCGTAGTGACTGACCCACGCACCGACAGGCGAAGGGTTTCCACGCTGCGATCGATGGTGTGGGTGGCCACCGGATTGCCGAAACCATCGTGGCAGGTAGGGTGAAGGCGCCGGCCGTCGACATCGACCTGCCAGCTGCCGACCGTCTGGCCGCCGCTGGGCGCCGGCCACATGCGCAGCGCCTGGATGATCATGCTGGCGGCCTGACCGTATCGGTAAACGGTGTCGTGAACGATGGTCAGCTGCATGATTAAAAAAGATGTCCTTCGGAGATTTGCGCACCCAGTGCCTCGGTGCGAACGATCAGGTCGGTGAGATATTCGTGCAGGCCGTTGTTGATGATGTAGTCGATCCGGCCGTAGCGCAGGTTGGTATAGATCGCATGCGCCTGGCGTTTTGCTTCGGCGGCGCGCTGCGGGTCCTGATCCTCGATCAGGTCCAGATGCTGGGTGATCTGGTTGTAGCAAAACGCCAGCGAGCGCGGAAACTCGTCGCGCATGATCAGCAGCTCGGCCACATGGGCCGGCTCGACCTGACCCTTGAACATCACCCGATACGCGCGGCGCGCGCCCACCACGCGCAGAATCGCCAGCCACTGGTAGTAATCGACCACGCCGCCGACGTCGTTCACCGAGGGAAGCTTCACGTGATACTTCACGTCGAGCAGCCGTGCGGTGTTGTCGGCGCGTTCGAGATACTGGCCGACGCGCACGAAGTGAAAACCGTCGCGGCGCAGCATCGCGTTCGAGCACACGCCGTGGAACAGGCCGACGCGCGACTTCACCCAGTCGAGGAATTCGGACAGCAGGTCCTCGGTCATCGGCGTGTTGCGGTAGGTGGAAAGCTCCTGCCACGTGGTGTTGACGGCCTCCCACATATCGGCCGTCAGCGCGGTGCGCACGGCGCGCGCGTTGCGGCGTGCGACTTCAATGCAGTTGACGATGGACGAGGGGTTGTCGGCGTCGAAGGCGAGGAACTGGATCACCGACGGTTCGTCCGCGGTCTCGTGGCGGGCGTAGTAGCTCTCGCTGCCGCCGGCCGCGACGATCGCGGACTCCCACTCGCTATTGCGCTCGCTGTCGACGCGAACGGCGTTCATCTGGCCGGCCACCTGCAGCAGGCGGGCCACATAGTCGGCGCGTTCCATATAACGCGAGAGCCAGAACAGGTTTTCTGCGGTGCGTGCCAGCATCAGTTTTCCAATACCCAGGTGTCTTTGGTGCCGCCGCCCTGCGAGGAGTTCACCACCAGGGAGCCCTCTTTCAACGCGACGCGAGTCAGTCCGCCGGGCACGACGCGAATGCGGTCGGCGCCGCACAGCACGAATGGTCGAAGGTCGACATGGCGCGGTGCGATGCCTGCATCGACGAAGGTGGGCACGGTGGAGAGCGCGAGCGTCGGCTGAGCGATGTAATCGTTCGGCCGCGCTTTCAGCAGGTTGCGAAACTCTTCCAGCTCGGCGCGGCTGGCGTGTGGCCCGACCAGCATGCCGTAGCCGCCCGAGCCATGCACGGCCTTGACCACCAGCTCGTTCAGATGCTCCAGCACATAGCGAAGTTCGTCCGGCTTGCTGCAGTCGTGGGTTGGCACGTTGCGCAGCAGCGGCTCCTCGCCGAGGTAGAAGCGGATCATTTCCGGCACATGGATATAGACCGCCTTGTCATCGGCAATGCCGGCGCCGATGGCGTTGGTCAGCGTGAGATTGCCGGCGCGATTGGCAAAGTGCAGGCCGGGCACGCCCAGCATCGAGCCAGGCTTGAACACCAGCGGATCGAGATAGTCGTCATCGATGCGGCGATAGATCACGTCCACGCGGGACAGGCCGGCGGTGGTGCGCTGGTAGCAGACGTCTTTATCCACCACCAGGTCGGCACCTTCGACCAGATCGATGCCCATCTCGTCGGCGAGAAACGCGTGCTCGTAGTAGGCGCTGTTATGGATGCCCGGCGTCAGCAGCACCACGGTGGGCTCGCCGGGGCAGTTCGGCGGCGCCAGCGAGCGCAGCGTGGCGAGCAGTTCGTCCGGATAGTGCGCAACCGGTGCGACCCGGTTGCGCCGGAACAGGTCCGGAAACAGCCGCTGCATCACCTCGCGGTTTTCGACCATGTACGACACGCCCGATGGCGTGCGGCAGTTGTCTTCCAGCACGTAATAATCATCCGGGCCGGTACGCACCATGTCGATGCCCGCAATATGCGAATACATGCGGCCCGGCAGATCGAGGCCGGCCATTTCCGGGCGGAACTCCCTGTTATGCAGGATGAGTTTTTCCGGGATCCGGCCCGCGCGGACAATTTCCCGATCGTGGTACACGTCATGAATGAACGCGTTCAGCGCCTTGGCGCGCTGCTCCAGTCCCTGGCGCAAACGCACCCATTCGGCCTGCGCGAGCACGCGCGGGATAAAGTCGAACGGGATCAGCCGCTCCGGATCGCCGCCTTCGGTGTACACCGCGAAGGTGATACCGATGCGCCGAAAAAGCACTTCGGCCTCGCGCCGCTTCAGCGCCAGCTGTTCGGCCGGCATCGATTTCAACCAGGCATCAATCAATGCGTACGGCGCGCGAACGTGGTCCGGCCATCCCATCTCGTCAAATACAGGCGTTGCGTCGGCCATCAAAACTCCTTGTTGGGCGCCCGCCGCCGCTGAAGCTCACTGCGGCTGATAGGCCTGCGATTGATTTATCTGCTTTCAATGCCACGTCTGTTGCCAGACATTACCGCGGGTGACGGACCGGTGTCGAAATGTTTCGTCTTCGCACCAAAGGTCGTTGACCCGCAAGCTTCGAAAGAGCCGAGACGATCGCAGAGCCAACGTGCAATTTCCGTACATCAGACCTACCGATTCGGTTTTGCCTGGATCGGCCATCGCGCACCGGGTGGCATCGACCGCCAAGCTCGCTGCATGCGCCCAGATCAACGGGATGGCAGAACCCTCGCGCAGGACATCGACGCGGCTGAGCTCGCCATGGGGTCGATCGCGATGGCGTGCATCGGACATTCGGGCAGCGGCAAGCTCGTCAGGCCAGACGGGGCCTCAATGATGCGTCAGATGGACGCACAGCCGCCCGTGCGCCGCATTGACCACTACGATCGCGCCCATGCAGGCACTGCCGCTCTTCTCGATCATCATGCCCACCTACAACCGTGCCGCGCTGCTCGGGCGTGCGCTGTCGTCGGTAGTGGCTCAGGTGGAGCCAGGCTGGGAGTTGCTGGTCGGCGATGACGGCTCGACCGACGGGACCTGGCCGCTGCTTTGCGACTGGCAGGCCAGCGATGACCGCGTGCGCTGCTGGAAGCACGCGAACCGCGGCCAGTCGGCCACTCGCAATCGCCTGCTGGCGGAAGCACGGGCGCCGTGGATCGTTTTTCTCGACAGTGACGACGAGTTCGAGCCGCTGCATCTCGCGCGGCGGCGCGAGGCCATCGAAGCCGACGCGACGATCGATATGTGGGTGTCGCCGATGCGTGTGGTGGGCGATCCGCTGGTGCCGTGTCGACACCATCCCGGGCAGATGATCCACGTCGACAACTGCCTGGGCGTGGGCATGATCGTGGTGCGACGCGAGGCCATTCTGGCCGTTGGCGGCTTCCCCGAGATGCGTTACGCCGAAGATTCGGCTCTGGTGAAAAAGCTGGTGGTCGGTGGCATAAGCAGCCGTCGGCTGGACGAGCGCTCGTATGTCTACTATCGCGATCACGCAGACACCATTACGCAGAACCATCTCAGGACCGCTCAGCGAGCGGACGAAAAGCTGATCGCCTAGCTCAGTCGTTTTTTTGGG
>CBAAAD010000337.1:0-4004 GCA_964658785.1 uncultured Methylobacterium sp. | reverse complement strand
ATGGGCAAGTTCATCGGCAAGCAGTACGGGCTGGACAACACCACCGATGGCAAAGGCAGCACCGTGTTCGCCAACGGCCAGCGGCTCGGTGGCTACGTCGCGGTGGACGCGGCGCTGGGCTTTCGCTCCGCGCACGGCGGCGTGTCGAACAAGGGCTACTCGATCAGCGTGGACGTCAACAACCTGTTCAACGTGCACAAGCTGACCGGCTACGCCGGCACGCAGTCGGTCAGCGGCAACGCGCTGTATTTCGGCCTGCCGGGACGCGGCGTGTTTCTTGATCTGTCGATGAAGCTCTAGCAAGCGGCGTTCTTTCACTTTCCAACCAACGCAGTCGGGCGCGCCGGTTCAGCGCTCGGCATTGAGGACACCATATGCCTTCGTATTTTAGTTCAAGCCGTTTTTATGGCATGGCGTTTGCGCTGCTTGGCGCACTGGCCTGCCTACCGGTGCACGCCGATGCTGCGCACACGGCGAAGGCCGAGCGGATCGTGCAGCAGATCGTGCTGATTCGTCACGGAATACGCTCGCCCACGGCGGCTCCGGACGCTTTGGCCGTCTATGCGTCCGAACCGTGGCCCGCATGGCCGGTCGAGCCCGGCCAGCTGACGCCCCACGGTGCCCAGCTGATGCGTTCGCTGGGCACCTGGTACGCGCAGCGGCTGACGTCGTCGGGCGTTGCGGTCGACGCCTGCGGCACCCATGCCACGATCAAGCTGATTGCCGACAGCACGCCGCGCAACCGCGAAAGCGGCGCCGCCATGGTGGCGGGGTTGTCGCCGTCGTGCCCGAAAAGCTATTTCGCGTTTGCCGCGAACCAGCCCGATCCGCTGTTCCGCGGCAGCGGCGGCGGCGACGATGCCGATGCGCCGGTGATCGTTCCGCCGGCCATGCCCGCGCTGACCGATCTGCAGCAGGTGCTGCTGGGTTGCCACGACGACGCCTGCCTGAGCAAGGCAGCGGCCAGCGGCAAAAAGCGGCTGCTCGGCACAGTGCCGGCGAAAGCGCTGAAGAACGCCGGTACGCTGTCGGAAAACCTGATGCTGGAATACGCCCAGGGCATGCCACCGGCGCAGGTGGGCTGGGGCCGGCTCGATGCCGCCGGCGTAGGCACCATCATCACCCTGCACAACCTGCAGTTTGCGCTGGCCAAAAAAACGCCGGCTGCCGCCAATGCGCGCGGCGGCAACATGCTGGCCCATATCGCCGCCACGCTGGCCGCGGCGGCCGGACAGCCACCCAAACTGCCGTCGCTGGCGCCGGCTGATTCCCGCGCGGTCATTCTGCTCGGCCACGATACCGACCTGGCCAGCCAGGCCGGCCTGCTCGGGCTGGACTGGCACAACGCCGAGCAGCCGGACGATTACCCGCCCGGCGGCGCGCTGATTTTTCAGCTGGTCGAATCGAACGGCGAGTACGGCGTGCGTCTGCAGGTGGCGCTGCCTACGCTGGCCGCGCTGCGCGCGGGAGACGTCAACACCACGGGTGCCATGCACGTCGCCAGCCTGCGCCTGCCGGGGTGTGCGCCGTCGGACGTGTGCCCGCTGACGAGGTTTCAGGCGCTGGTTGCCGAGCGCGTCAAAGCAGAGGCAATTGTCGCTGGCACGGGTCACGAACCCGCGGTGCGCTAGCGCCTTCCAGGCGACGGCGCGCGCGCCAGGGCCCACACATCCACACGCTTGGCGCCCGCGCGCTTCAGCACGAGGGTGCATTCGGCCAGCGTGGCCCCGGTCGTCATCACATCATCGACAATCACCACGTGCGGCGGCACGCTCACACCAGCCCGCACGGAAAAAGCGCCGCGCACATTGCGTCGCCGGGTGACGGCGTCGAGCTCAGTCTGTGCCGGGGTGGCTCGTCGGCGCACGAGCATGTCGTGCTGCAGGGGAATGCACAGGGCCTTGGCCAGCGGCCTGGCCAGTTCCAGCGCCTGGTTGTAACCGCGCTGACGCAGACGGCCGCGATGCAGCGGCACCGGCACGATCAGATCGGGCGACGCAACAGCCCGTGGCTCGGCCTGCCATAGCGTGCTCAATACGCGGCCGGCGGCCAGATCGCGGCCGAACTTGTAGCGCGACTCCAGCCGATCCAGCGGCCACGCGTAGCGAAACGGTGCCCAGGCGGCGTCCCACGGCGGTGCGCGGCGCTGACACTCGCCGCACAGCGCGGCGGGAGTGGCCAGTGGCAGTGCGCAGCGCCCGCAGCAGGACCGGTTTCGCGGCAGCTCGGCGATGCATCCGGCACACAAATCGATTCCGCTGGCACCCGATGCGCCGCAAAGCAGGCAGCGCGGCGGCAGCAGCCAGTGCTGCAGCCGTATGCCGAGGTTCCCCAGCGCTTCCCTGCGCGTGGTCATCGTCCGGACTCAGCGCTTGAACATCGCCGCATCGATGATCGACCAGATATGAATGATCCACCCCATCCAGACGATCCACAGCAAAGCGGCCAGCACGAACATCAGCAGGGCCTTCAGCAGTCGTCCCTGCACCAGCTGGCCGAGGCCGGGGATAAAAAAGCTGCAGATCGCCGCCAGCACGTTGCCGCCGCTACCTTGTCCAGAACTCATGTCTTTCGCTCCCATGCTTTGAATACACGATGGTAGCCGCAGCGGCCGCGCGGGGTCACGTCAACTCAGAATGAGCCTGCGCGGTTGACTGGTGGCCGGTTCGCTCACACACTTCCCGGCTTACTGATGGGAGTTTTCCATGGCCGAAGCTGTGATCCGCCACGACTGGACCCGCGAAGAAGTCACCGCGCTGTTCGCCCTGCCGTTCAACGAGCTGATGCACCGTGCGCAAAGCGTGCACCGCGCATTCCACGACCCGAACGCGGTGCAGGTGTCGACCCTGCTGTCGATCAAGACCGGCGGTTGCCCGGAAGACTGCGCCTACTGCCCGCAGGCCGCGCGCTACGACACCGGCGTGCAGGCGCAGAAGTTGATGAGCGTGGAAGCGGTGCTGGAACGCGCCAAGGCGGCCAAGGCCGCCGGCGCCAGCCGCTTCTGCATGGGCGCCGCGTGGCGCAGTCCGAAGGATCGGGACGTGGTCAAGGTCGCCGAAATCGTCAGCGCGGTGAAGGGCCTGGGCCTGGAAACCTGCGCCACGCTGGGCATGCTCAGTGACACCCAGGCGCAGTCGCTGAAGGCGGCCGGGCTGGATTACTACAACCACAACCTCGACACCGCGCCCGAGTTCTACGGCGAAGTGATCCAGACTCGCCAGTATCAGGACCGTCTGGACACGCTCGAACACGTGCGCGCCGCCGGCATGAAAACCTGCTGCGGCGGCATCGTCGGCATGGGCGAATCGCGCGGCCAGCGCGCCGGCCTGCTGCAGACGCTGGCCAACCTGCCCGAGCATCCGCAGTCCGTGCCGATCAACCAGCTGGTGCAGGTCGAAGGCACGCCGCTGGCCGGTACCGACGTGCTCGATCCGTTCGAATTCGTGCGCACGATTGCCGTGGCGCGCCTGCTGATGCCGGCATCCATGGTGCGGCTGTCGGCCGGTCGCCAGCAGCTGGGCGACGGCATCCAGGCGCTGTGCTTCCTTGCCGGCGCCAACTCGATTTTCTACGGCGAAAAATTGTTGACCACAGGCAATCCGGACGTGGCCGACGATCGCGCGCTGTTCCGCCGGCTCGACCTGCATCCGCTGGAGATCGTCGAGACCGACAGCACCGTGCACGCGGACATTCTCGAAACGGAAGCTGCGCAAGCGGGTTGCGGGCAAGGCTGTGGCTGCAGCGCCGCGGCCTGATCTGCTCCAGCGTTTGGCCGTCCAGACGGCCGAACGCGAACGGGCGAACCTGCTGCGCCGCGTTCGCACCGTCGATCAGGCCGACGGGCCGTGGCTGGACATCAGCGGCAAGCGCCTGCTGTCGTTCTGCAGCAACGATTATCTTGGGCTGGCACAGCATCCGCAGCTGATCGCGGCGCTGCGCCGTGCCGCGTCGGAGTGTGGCGTGGGCAGCACCTCGGCGCATCTCATCTGCGGCCACCGCACCGA
>CBAAAD010000336.1:0-4025 GCA_964658785.1 uncultured Methylobacterium sp. | reverse complement strand
CCGACACCTGCCCCGGCGACGCGAGGTCGTACAGATAGGTGTAGCGGCCAAACAGCGCCCAGCGGGTGTTGTCATGCGGACGGAAGGCAAAGCCGGTGTTTATCTCGGCCAGGCGTGCGCCGTAAGCGGTATCGATATCGTCCGTGGTGTTGGCGTAGTTGGCGTTGACCGCCAGGCGCCAGTCCTCGTTGATTTTGTAAAGCAGCCGGTTGGTGGTGGCCCACTGGTTGCGCTGCTCGGCGCCGGTGTCCTGGCGGTATTCGAGCTTGCTGACCCAGTCGGTGCGTTCGTCGGTACGTCCGCCGCTCAGGCTGTAGGCGTGCCGGCTGACCGAGCCGTCCACGGCGTCGAGCCTGCCTTCCTGCAGCGTGAACCCTAGGTTCCAGCCCACCGCCGGATAGAAGTCCATACCGAAGGTGTTGGCCAGGCCTGAAGCGTTCTGCAGGGTGGGATCTTTCAGGTACTGGCTTTCGTTGTAGACGTTGACCTGATTGGACAGCCGCCAGCGCTGACCGATGGTCCAGCCGGCCTGCTGATCGGGATTGAACAGCGGATCGGGCGCCGTCGAATCGGTGGTGAAGCGGTAGGTGCTGTAGAGATCGTGGTCGGTGGTGAGCTGATAGTCCGCATTGACCAACGCGCCGTGGCCGCGGCTGCCGTCGCTGAGTTCGGCGCCCACGCTGGAGCGGCTGGCGAACAGATACTTGGCGCCGACGGTGGCGAGGTTGTTCTTGGGATACGCACCGTGATCGTCGCTGACGGTGTACTGGCCGATCGTGTAAAGATCGAGCGATGGGCTCCAGCGATAGTCGTAGCTCACTGCGGCAAGCATCGGATTGATCGTGGTGCCGGCAACATTGGTCTCGCTCAGCTGACGCAGCTCGAAACCGATCTGCGACACCTCATCGAAACGCCACTGCGCGGTGAGCTGGTTCTGCTTGAGCACTTCACCGTTGTTTTCGGCGTAGCTGTATTGGCCATACAGGCTGAAATTCTTGGTGACGTAACCCAGGAAATTCGCACCGTATTCGCGGATCTGGCTGCCGGTATCGAAACTCACCGCCGAGAAGCCGGGGTCGACGTTGCGCCACCAGGCGCCCACCGTCCACTCGTTCTGGGTCAGGCCCAGCTCGTGGAAATTGGCGCGCGCCTCCACCGCCTCGGCGTTGCCGCTCTGCGGGCCGATGGTCGGATTTTTCTGCAGAAAGCTGAAGCCGCCGTTGTCCGAGTACAGGATGGGCGCGACCGCGGACTGCGAGTGCGTTTTCTCCACTTTCAGGTAGGTGCCGTTGCCCTGCTGCAGGGTCACGTTGGCGCCTTCCAGCGTGTAGTCGCCGCTGTCGCGACCTTCGTTGACGTAGGTGCCGCCCACCGCCAGATGCTCGCCAAACCACTGCTTGCCGTTGATGCCGCCCGTGACGTTGCTGGTGTTCAAACCCACCGGCGTGTATTCGTAATCCACCAGCAGGATCTGGTCGTAGCCGTCCAGCGGCGCATCGCGCGTGATCGAGGTGATGCCGTTGCGCGTCACCTGAGCCAGCGGCTTGGTCAGAATGATGCGGCCCTGCAGGTTGTCTATCTCGTAATCCGAGCCGCGCGACATCGTGGTGTTGCTCATGATGCGACCGGTGGTGTGGTCGCGCACCTGCACGGTCACCACTTCCGAACCCGGCAGGATGTCGGTCTGATGCATGTAGTAAAGACTGCCGCCGGTGCCGAGGAATTCATTGTGCCCGGCCACCGACTGCGCCTGCGAGCCGAACACCTTCACCTGCGTTTTCGCATCGCCCAGCTGGGTTGCGTCGTGGCTGCGCCAGCTCAGCGCCGCGCCGTAGAGGTCGCGGTTGTACTGGGCGTATTGCGTGTTGGTAAAGCCGGTCGCGTAGTTGCCCCACAGTGCCTGGTTCTGGTCCCAGTCCACGCGCAGGTAGAAGCGGCCCTGGGTATCCACATCGCGATAGGTGGTGGAGTCATCACCCAGCGTCGGATAAAACAGGTTCGGATCGAGATTGCGGAAAATGTCCTGCGGGTTGCTGTCGGCCTTGAAAAAACCGTTGAAGATCTGGTGCACGTCGCGATCGGTGGTGTCAGCCTGCGCCGTGATCAGGTACTTGCCGTCGATCTTGGTCTTCGAATAGAAGGCCAGACGGCCATCGCTGACGAAATTATCCTTCGAGCTCTCGGTGCTCGCCTCGGAAGACACGCTGCCGCTGCTGCTGTTTTTGGACACGGTCGCATCGGCCATGGCCACCAGGAAGGAGTACCTGCCAGTCACGTTGACGTCGAGGGTCTTCTCCACCGCGGGTGCCGAAGGCGGCTTCACGCTGACCGTATAGCTGTGTGTGCCGATCGGCTCGAGGAACTCGGCCACGAACTTGCGTTTCTGATCGATCGGGAAATCTTCCCCGTTGATCTTCATCGTGTAATCGCGCGGCACATCGCGGCCGTAGATGCGCACGCGCGAGCCGTAGATGCGGATGTTCTGCAGGCGCAGCGCGTTCTGCCCAAAGACCGTGCTCTGCAGCTTCAGCATCTGCGCCTGTGCCGTGTCCAGCGACAGGCCGAGTGCCTTCTGCGCCTGATCACGCGTCTGCTGCGCGCCGCGCTCGTAGTCCTTCGGCGTTTGCAGCTGCAGCGACTGCGCGATGGTTTCATCGAAGTTTCCGTCCGCGCTGTAGGCACGCGTGACATATTTCAGCGTATCGCCGGCGCGCAGATTGAGCCCCGCCGGCAACGCTCCGTTCCACTCGACCTTGGTGACGCCGGCCAGCGGCATGTGCAGCACGGCCAGCGGTGTGACGAGGTCATCGTCATCGCCGCGATAGATGCGCACTTCGATCCTGCTCATGAACGAGCTGTAGTTGGTGTAGCCCTGGAACTGCACCGGCGTGAGGATGCGGCCATTGTCGAACGGCACCGATCCACCGGCTTGCACGTTCAACGACGGCTGGCTCAGCGTCGGGTCTTCGGTAGCCCAGACCACGCCGCCATCGGGCAGATCGATGCTGAAGTGGCCATGGATCTTGGCCACGCCCGGCGCTGCCGCGGCCTGCGGCGTGGTGATGTCGACGCGGCGATTCGCCTGCAGCTCGGCCTTGGAATTGCCCAGCACAACCGGCTGCTCCTCACCCAGCGTGTTGACCTGGAACAGCATGCCCTCGGCGCTGCTGCAGCCGCTGTCGTTGCAATCGGCGCCCTTGCCGGACGTATCGGTAGCGGACGTTTTCCACGGCGACGGGCTGGCGCTCGGGCCGCCGGGCACGCTGACCAGCGCTACCTGGTCGGCGGCCACGCTATCGCTGGACTCGCTGGCGATCGTCGGCGCGGGCGAAGCAAAACCTGTCACCGGCGTAGCCGTGCTGGCAACCGGCGCGGATGGAGCCATCACGTGACCGCTGGCGCTGATCACCGAGTCGGGTGACTGAGGCGGCGGCAGCGGCGAAACGACGTTCGGCGTGATGTTGGCCAGCATCGTTTGCTGCTCAACCGCGCGGGCACTGGACAGGCCGCCAGAAACAGGCGCGTGCAGCACAGCCGGAGCCGCACTGGCAGCAACGGCCGTGGACGGCTTGTGTGTGTCGGTGGTGTCGATGCCGGAGGCGACGGCAGACGCCGGCGCTGCGGGCGTCGGCGCTGCGGGTGCTTGGACGGCCACAGGCGGCTGCGCGGCCACGGCACCGACGCCGGCAACTGTGCCCACGCTGACCTTGCGCGGCACGATGACGGACTTGTCCGACATAGCCACCGGCGTTGGCAGCGACGGCGCCGCCAGCGGAACGTGCGGCAAGTCGCTGACGGCAGGCTGAGTCACCGCGATGGCCATCGACTGGCTGCCGACCGCCGGCTTGCGTGGAACCGTGACGTCCTTGTTGGGTACAACCACTGGCGCGGGCGGTGGCAATGGCAGCGGCTTGCTCGGCGTCGCGCTGGCGATGGACACCGCCTGTGCGGGCGCATGCTGGCTGGCCAGATCTTTTTCCATCACGCCGTGCGAATTGGGGCGAGAGACGGCAGGCGTCTGCGAT
>CBAAAD010000335.1:0-4049 GCA_964658785.1 uncultured Methylobacterium sp. | reverse complement strand
CACGACGCTTCCGCACGCCCTGCTTGGCGCCGGCCTGCTGCTGAGCGGGGGACTCTTGCTTACGGCATTCTCCATCGCGGCGTGGCCGCTGCAGCGCTACCGACCGGAGCGCCAGGCGCTGGCTGCCGTGTACCGCGGGCTGGCCACGCTGGCGCGCCAGCAAACCTATGACGATGCCGACGTGCCGGCGCTGTCGGGCGCCATGACGACCTTGCAGCAAACCCTGCTGGGCCGACATCACGCGCGCGGTCGTGCCATGGAAGCCTTCGGGGTCTTGCTGGAACTGGCCGAGCGCGTCCGCCTCGAACTCACCGCGATGGCCGAGCTGCGCGCCAACGCCACCATCCACGCGATGTTTCGAGACGATGCCGCGCGCGTGCTGGCCGCGATCGCCGATGCGCTCGATGAAGGCGAGCCGCCGCGACAGGCCGAGCGCATGCTGCAGACGCTTCAGGCCAGCGAAACCGCCCTGCTCGGCGCCGATGCCCCGCCCGATGCGCTGGCGCGACATATCCACGCGCTCTCCGGCCAGCTCGCCGCGGCCGTGCGCAACGCCAACTGGGCCGGCAGCAAGGGTGAGATGCGCGCCGCCGCGGCCGAAACGCCGTTGCCCGCCGCACTGCGCAGCAGCTCGGCGCTGGCGACACTGCGCGCCAGCCTGACGCCTCACTCCGTCGCGTTCCGTCACGCTGTGCGCAGCGCCGTCTGCCTCAGTCTGGCCATGCTTATTTCGCGCAAGCTGCACCTGCCGCACGGTTACTGGCTGCCGATGACGGCCGCCATCGTGCTGCGCCCGGACTTTGCCGCCACCTTCAACTTCGGCCTGCTGCGCGTGGTCGGCACGATTCTCGGGCTGGTGCTCACCACGGTGCTGCTGCACATCACGCCGGCCGAGCCGTGGACGCATCTGGCGCTGATGGCGGTGCTGTGCATGGTCTTTCGTTACCTGGCCACGGCGCACTACGGCGCGGCGGTGGCCGCACTGACCGGCACCGTGGTGATTCTGCTGTCCTATGAGGGGGTGAACTCGGGTGCCGCAGTGCATGATCGCGTGATCAATACCGTGCTTGGCAGCGGCATGGCGCTGCTGGCGTATGTGCTGTGGCCAACCTGGGAAAAAGGCCGCGTGCGCGCCGCGCTGTCGGACATGCTCGACGCTTACGCGAACTACCTGCGCGCGCTGGCGCGGCCGGAGCTGCGCGACGCCCACCGCGAAGCGCGCACGGCCGCACGCACCGCGCGCACCAACGCGCAGGCCTCGCTGGATCGCATGCGTGCCGAGCCCGGTGCGCCGGTCGTGCTGCTGGATCTGGCCACCGCGCTGTTTGCCAATGGCAACCGGCTGGCGCGCACCGCCATGACGCTGGAAGCGGTCATCGACAATGACGATGCGCTGCCGGAATCCAGCGAAATCAGCGGTTTTGTCGACCACGTGGCGATCTCCCTGCAGGAGATTGCCAACGCCCTGCGCGAAAATCGCGCGCCGCAGCTGCCATTCGACCTGCGCTCGCTGCAGCGCAGCCTCGCCACCCTGCTGGCCATGTCCGACAGCAAGCACAACGCCGAACTGCTCAAGCGCATCAGCGACCGGCTGGTCGATAACGTAGACACCCTGGCCCACGTGCTGGGCCGCGGCGCGCAGGAACCCTTGCCGAGCGCGGCCGCAAAAACCGGCCTTGCGTGACTCCGAAAACGGATGAGCTCGGCAGCATGCCGTGCGGTGCAGCATTCGGCCTACGCGAGCGGGCTCAAGCAGAACAGCCCACATAGCGTTTATCCTTCACACCCTGGGGAGCCACCGACGACGACAGCAGCGCATGGCGCGTGCACGGCGCAGGCAGCGCCCGAAGCGTTTCACGGCGCGGCCGTACCAGGCCGCGCTTCACCCTGATGGCGCCTCGCTACCGGCGCCCTCTTCCGGCTATGTCAGGAGTCAGCATGAGTTTTCTGCGCACCATCCCTTTTTGCGCCGCTATAGCTGCCGCGATGCTGCTGGCCGGCACGCTCCGCGCCGCCGACGTCAGCATGGCCAATGGCAGCGTGCAGTTCCATACGCCGGATAGCTGGGTGGATATCCTCGACACCCAGGGCGATCCGGAAGTGCACGTGTTTCAGGTGCCCGATACCTCTGCCACCGGCAAGGTCAGCCTGTCCCGTGTCACGGTCACCGTGAAGCAGGTCGGTGACATGAGCGGTTTTCAGCAGTATGTGGGCACGACCTCTGCCAAGGCACTTGTCTTGCCGGGTTATAAAGCGGCGGCCGTTGCGCCAGGCCCCAACACGTTCGTGTATACCGCGCAGGAAAGTGGCGTGCAGTACACCTACAGCGAGCGCTACTGGTTCAAGCATGGCGTCGCCATTGCGCTGCGCTGCCTGCGTCCGGCACAAAGCGAAGCCGGCCCGGCGTGGAAGGCTGCCTTCGACAAGGGCTGTGACGACATCGCGGCCAAGCTGAAGTGACTTTGCGGCGAACGTGCGGCGTGCAAGCCCGGCAGCGTCAGCCCGTGCCTTCCTAACCCGTTCACCCCGAGCTTAGCCCGCGAGGCCGGCGTCGAAGCGGCCGGTGACGGGTCAGCCAGCAACCGCCCGATCCCGCGTATCAAACGCCGCACGCGTTTCTTCGATCGGATGATCGCGGTTAAAGTCGCCGTTGCGCTGCGAAGGGCAGCACGCGAAGCCGCTACCGAAAAAAATCCACAGGAAAGATCATGCACGACCTCAACGACATGCGCGATTACCAGGCCACCGCCGAATGGGCGCACGCCCGCGATGCCGCCGACCCGCTGCGCGCTTTCCGCGACGAGTTTCTGATCCCGCCGCACGAAGGCGCGGACGGAAAAAAGGTGGACAGCGTCTACTTCTGCGGCAACTCGCTCGGCCTGCAGGCGCGCGGCGTGCGCGAAGCCGTAACGGCGGAGCTCGACTACTGGGCAGAGCTGGGCGTGGAAGGCCATTTCAAGGGCCGCGCGCCATGGCTCAACTACGAGGATTATCTGCGCGACGATCTCGCCCTGGTCGTCGGCGCCAAGCCGTCCGAAGTGGTCGCGATGAATACCCTCGGGGTCAACCTGCACCTGCTGATGGTGAGCTTTTATCGTCCCACGCAGGAGCGCCCCGCAATTCTGATCGAAGCCGGCGCCTTTCCCACCGACCGCTACGCGGTGGAGTCGCAGGTGCGCTTTCATGGCTTCGACCCGGCCACCGCCCTGATCGAGCTGGAGGCCGATGAACCGAATGGCCTCATTTCCACCGCGGCCATCGAGCGCGCGCTGGCCGAGCACGGCTCGCGCATCGCGCTGGTGATGCTGCCCGGCATCCAGTACCGCAACGGTCAAGCGTTCGATCTGAAAGCGATCACCGCCATGGCGCACCGCCACGGCTGTGTGGTCGGCTTCGATCTTGCCCATGCCGTGGGCAATCTGCCGCTGCAGCTGCACGACAGCGGCGCCGATTTCGCCATCTGGTGCCACTACAAATACCTCAACGCCGGTCCGGGCGCGGTCGGTGGTGCCTTCGTGCACGAGCGTCATGCCGATGCGGTGCTGCCGCGCTTCGCCGGCTGGTGGGGCCACGACAAGGCCACGCGTTTTCAGATGGGGCCGGAGTTCATGCCGATCCACGGCGTCGAAGGCTGGCAGCTCTCCAACCCGCCGATCCTGTCGCTGGCGCCGCTGCGCGTCTCGCTCGACATGTTTCGTCGCGCCGGCATGCGCCAGCTGCGTGAGAAATCGCTGGCGCTGACCGGCTACCTCGAGTGGCTGGTCAAGACCCGGCTCGCCGGCGTGCTGGACATCGTCACGCCCAGCGATCCGAATCGCCGCGGTGCGCAGCTCTCTATCCGCGTTGTCGGCGGCCGCGAGCGCGGTCGTGCCCTGTTCGACTACCTGATGGATCAAGGCATCATCGGCGACTGGCGCGAGCCGGATGTGATCCGCATCTCGCCGGCGCCGCTGTACAACCGGTTTGCCGATTGCATGGCGTTTGTCGAGGCGGTGCAAGCGTGGTCAACGCAGGCCGGCTAGCGCTCAGCGAATGTCATGCGAACCGCG
>CBAAAD010000334.1:2612-4067 GCA_964658785.1 uncultured Methylobacterium sp. | reverse complement strand
CCACGCCGCCGGGTCGCATTCGCGCTCCAGCTCCAGCAGTTTTTTCTCGAACACTTCGGGCGTTCGCGCGGCGAGATCGGCGCGGCCCAGCGCCGTGGTTCCGTGCGGCACGTGCGAGCCGGTCTCCAGTTTCATTTCGAACGTGCGGTCGCCCTGACACACTTCGAGCACCAGCATGCGCAGGCCGTCCGCTGCGCCCAGCATCACCGCCGACTGGGTGTAGTCGGCCAGCTCGCGCAGCAGCGGGCGCGCCACGCTCAGCACGTCGTTGCCCTTGACGAAGGCGTGACCCAGCGCCAGCACACCGGTGCCGAGCGCGTACTTTTCCTCA
The DNA here is from genome assembly GCA_964658785.1 of uncultured Methylobacterium sp. Classification (GTDB taxonomy): domain Bacteria; phylum Pseudomonadota; class Gammaproteobacteria; order Xanthomonadales; family Rhodanobacteraceae; genus Rhodanobacter. The sequence continues at coordinate 3,736 of CBAAAD010000334.1, read as the reverse complement.
CGCGCCGAGTAGCTGAGATAGCCCAGCGCCGACAGGGTGAATGTCAGCCGCGACACCGTCGGCTTGGGCAGGCCGGTGCGCTGGGCGATGTCCCGATTGCCGAGATAGCGCTCTCCGCGCTCGAAGCAGCGCAGGATCGCAAACGCCCGCGACACCGCGCTGACGAACTGCGGGTGGCTGGCATCGACCGAGCGAAACGCGTCGATTTGGCGTTTGGGATTACCCATGCATAACTCCACGAAAGCTTGATCCGGCCGGACCCGATTCCAACGCTTCATGCCGCGCTGGAACGGGCGACTGCAAAATTCACTTTCGTATGATGAAACTTGAATAGCCGAAGCGAGCCGTAGCGTAGGCCTCGCCGGCGTGCCAGCGCAAGACCAGGAAAGTGAGGGAAATTCCTGCTGCAGCGCGACAAATTAAGATTCCGTGACGCGCTTGCGTTCGTTTTCCGGCGCCGATAGCATCGGTCCGCACAGCCAAAATAGTGTTTCACATCGCAGAACTTAAGGCGACTTATTCCGCAGAAAGTGTGGCACCGCGATTCGCCTCGCTCTGCGCCCGCCGCCACTCCACACGCGTGTCGACCATTCCCCGGCACGCGGGCGACTTCACCCCATCGTCGACAGCTCAGGAATTCCCGTATGTCCGTCACCACAGCGATCCACGACTCCGTCGCGGTCATCACCTTCAGCAACCCGCCGGTCAACGGCCTGGGCCTGACCATTCGCCGCGGCCTGATCGATGCGCTCGACGCGGCGCTGGAGAATGAGGCGGTCAAGGCCATCGTCCTCACCGGCGGCCCCAGCTATTTTTCCGGCGGCGCCGACATCCGCGAGTTCAACACGCCGCAGATGATGATGGAGCCCTCGCTGCACAGCGTGATCGACGCCTACGAGGCCAGCCCCAAGCCGGTCATCGTCGCGATCAACGGCAACGCGCTAGGCGGTGGCCTGGAGCTGTCGCTGGGCGTGAACTACCGCGTGGCCTCGGCCGATGCGCTGGTCGGCCTGCCGGAAGTGAAAATTGGCCTGCTGCCGGGCGCGGGCGGCACGCAGCGCCTGCCGCGGGCGGCGGGTCTGGAGAACGCGCTCAACATGATCGTGTCCGGTACGCCGGTGCCG
>CBAAAD010000334.1:0-2602 GCA_964658785.1 uncultured Methylobacterium sp. | reverse complement strand
GTTCGATCGCCTCACCGACGGCGACGCGCAGGACGCCGCCATCGCGCTGGCGCGCGAAGTGGTGGCCGCGGGCAAGCCGCTGCCGCACGTGCGCGACTGGCAGATCGATCACCCCAACGCCGAAGGATTCCTCGGCTTCTCGCGCACCGCCATTGCCGCGGCGTCCGGCCCCTACCCCGCGCCGCTGCGCTGCCTCGAAGCAATCGAGGCGGCGGTCCTCAAGCCGTTCGACGAGGGCATGAAGGTGGAGCGCGCGGGCTTTATGGCGCTGATGGAAACCACCGAATCCAAGGCGCTGCGCCACGCGTTTTTCGCCGAGCGCGCCGCCAGCAAGATCGCCGACGTCGGCAGCGACGTGAAGCCGCGCGAGATCAGGCGCGTCGGCATCATCGGCGCCGGCACCATGGGCGGCGGCATCGCGATGAATTTCCTCAACGCCGGCATTACGGTGACCATCCTGGAAGTAAAGCAGGAGTTCCTCGACCGCGGTCTGGCCACCATCCGCAAGAATTACGACAACAGCGCCAAGAAAGGCCGCATGACCGCCGAGCAGGTGGAGCAGCGCATGGGCCTGCTGACGCCGACGCTGCAGTATACCGACCTCGGCGAGGCGGACATGATCATCGAGGCGGTGTTCGAGGAGTACGACGCGAAGAAGGCCGTGTTTGAACAGCTCGACAAGGTGGCCAAGCCCGGCGCGATTCTCGCCAGCAATACCTCCACCCTCGACGTCGACCGCATCGCGCACTTCACCGCGCGGCCGCAGGACGTGCTGGGCACGCACTTCTTCAGCCCCGCCAATGTGATGAAGCTGCTCGAGGTCGTACGCGGCAGGGACACCGCCAAAGACGTGCTGGCCACGGTGATGGCGCTGGCCAAGAAAATCAAAAAGACCGCCGTGGTCTCGGGCGTCTGCGACGGCTTTATCGGCAACCGCATGATCGAGCAGTACAGCCGCCAGGCCGGGTTTCTGCTGGACGAAGGCGCGACCCCGCAGCAGGTCGACAAGGCGATCGAAAAAATCGGTTTCGCGATGGGCCCGTTCCGCATGGGCGACCTGGCCGGCAACGACATCGGCTGGGCGATCCGCAAACGGCGCTATCAGGAAAAGCCGGACATGACCTATTCGAAAACCGCCGACCTGCTGTGCGAGCTCGGCCGCTTCGGCCAGAAGACCGGCGCCGGCTGGTACGACTACAAGGCCGGCGACCGCACCGCGCATCCGTCGGCCGAGGTCGACGCGCTGATCGTCAAGCACTCGGCCGACATCGGCGTCGCGCGGCGCAAGATCGAGGACAAGGAAATCGTCGAGCGGCTGATCTATTCGCTGGTCAACGAGGGCGCGCATATTCTCGAAGAAGGCATCGCCGCCAAGGCCTCGGACATCGACGTCGTGTATCTGGCCGGCTACGGCTTTCCGGTGTGGCGCGGCGGCCCGATGTTCTATGCCGACACGGTCGGACTGAAAAATGTCGTGGCGGCGATGAACCGCTACGCCAAAGGCTATCAGGGCGACGCGTGGAAGCCCGCGCCTCTGCTCCAGCAACTGGCCGATGCCGGCCAGTCCTTCAACACGTCGGCGAAGCCCGCATGAAAGAAGCACTGATTGTTTCCACCGCACGCACTGCGCTGGCCAAAAGCTGGAAGGGCGCACTCAACATGACCCACGGTGCGACCATGGGTGGCCACGTGGTCGCGCACGCGGTCGAACGTGCCGGCGTGGAGCCGGACGCCATCGAAGACGTGCTGATCGGCTGCGCGTATCCCGAAGGCGCCGACGGCGGCAATATCGCGCGGCAGATCGCGCTGCGTGCCGGCCTGCCGGTGAGCGTGCCTGGCGCCACCATCAACCGATTCTGCTCGTCCGGCCTGCAGTCCATCGCAATGGCCGCGCAGCGCGTTATGGCCGGCGAAGGCGACGTGTTTGTGGCCGGCGGTGTGGAAAGCATTTCCTGCGTGCAGAACGTCGCCAACACGCACATGTTTACCGAAGGCTGGCTGCGTGAAAACAAGCCGGAAATCTACTGGCCGATGCTGCGCACCGCCGAGACCGTGGCCAAGCGCTACGACATCTCGCGCGAGCGCCAGGATCGCTACGGCGCGCAGAGCCAGCAGCGCGCCACCGCCTCGCAGGCCGCCGGACGCTTCAACGAAGAGATCGTGCCGATCACCGTATTGGCCGGCGTGGCCGACAAGGCCACCGGCCGGCTGTTCACGCGCGAGGTCACCCTGCTCGCCGACGAAGGCATTCGTCCAGACACCACGTATGAAGGCGTGTCGACGATTCGACCGGCCGTTCCCGGCGGCGTGATTTCCGCCGGCAACGCCAGCCAGTTCTCCGATGGCGCATCGGCCGCGGTGATTGCCGATGCGGATTACGCGGCTAGGCACGGAATGAAGCCGCTGGGCATTTTCCGCGGCTTTGCGGTAGCCGGCTGCGAGCCCGACGAAATGGGCATCGGCCCGGTGTTCGCCGTGCCCAAGCTGCTCAAGCGTGCCGGCCTCACCGTGGACGACATCGATCTGTGGGAGCTCAACGAAGCCTTCGCCGTGCAGGTGCTGTACTGCATGGACAAGCTCGGCATCGATCCGGAAAAGCTCA
>CBAAAD010000333.1:0-4084 GCA_964658785.1 uncultured Methylobacterium sp. | reverse complement strand
GCCGTCGTTATGATGAGCTTCGACTTTTTGACGGAGTTCATCCGATGCACTCATCGCGTCGCACCATCCTTTCCCTCGCCATCGCCGCCTACGCAGGCATGGCGAGCATCGGCGTCGCGCATGCCGCCAGCGGCACGGAAATAACCCTCTATCGCAGCGACAGCGCGTCGTTGTACGCCAGCAGCGGCGACGGCAGTGTGGATGGCGGCTACGCCGTGGTGCGCGAGCAGCGCGCGCTGACGCTTGAGGCGGGTACGCACGACGTTGTGATCGGCGATCTGCCGACCTCGCTGGATGCCGAGGCGCTGGCGCTGGGTTTCCCCGGCGGCGACGCCAAGGTGCTGTCGCAGCGTCTGCTTCTGGCGCAAGGTCAGAGCGCTGCGCTGACCGGACTCACCGGTCACACCGTCGACGTGCTCGGCAGCACCGGCCAGACGCTGGCCAGCGGTACGCTGCTGCGCGTCGGCGACGGGCTGCTGATTCGCGACGGCAACGGCAGCACCACGCTGATCACCAGCTATGCCGGCGTGCGCACCATCGGCGCCGACTTTCCGACGGGTTCCAGCCTGAGCCTGCGCATCGACGCCGCGCACTCCGGGCCGAGCAAGGCGATACTGAGCTATCCCACCTCCGGCCTGGGCTGGCGCGCGGCGTATGTCGCCACGCTGCAGCCGGGCAACGCGTGCCGCATGCAGTTCGAGTCGCACGCCAGCATCGCCAACCGCAGCGGCCGCGACTGGAAGAACAGTCAGCTCACCCTGATCGCCGGCGAACCGAATTTTGCCAAGGCCTCCGCGCCGCGGCCGATGATGATGAGAGCCGCCGCCCCGATGGCCGCAGACAAGGCCATGCCGGAGCAGTCCACGCTGGCCGACTACCGCAGCTACACCCTGCCCGGCGCCATCGACCTGCCCAACGACAGCGTGAGCCAGGTGCCGCTGTATGCCACGCGCACCATGAGCTGTGAACGCACGGCGCTGTTCGACAACGGCAACAGCTATCAGCCGGATCAGCCGATGGTGGACGAAAACGTCAATCAGGACGGCGGCGGTGCGATTGTCAGCACGTTGAAGCTTTCAGCTTTCGACAGCCTGCCGGCCGGCTATCTGCGTGTACTGACGGCCGACAAGAACGGCACGCCGCAATTTATCGGCGAAGGCCGCATCAACGACACCGCCAAGGGCACCGATGCCACCATCACGCTGGGCACCGCGTTCGACCTGCACGCCGAACGCACGCGCACGCATTTCAGCGTCGACAAGGCTGGCCACACGCTGGACGAAGCGTTCCGCATCGTCCTCAGCAACGCCAGCGACAGCGCGCGCGTGGTCACCGTGCGCGAGCATCCCAACCGTTGGCGCCAGTGGACGCTGGCATCGTCGAGCAGCAAGCCCAGCCAGCAGACGACCGATACGCTGGAGTTCAAGATCGACGTGCCGGCCAACGGCAAGGCCACGCTGGACTACGCCGTGCATTACGCCTGGACGGCCAGCGATCAGCCACAATAGGCAATTACTTGAGGAGTTGGCCATGCTCAATCTGATCACTCACGACGCCACCACAGGCGGCACCATCCGCGAAATCCAGATGGCTCGCCCGCCGGTCAACGCGCTGAATCTGGCGATGCTGCGCGCACTGCGTGCCGCCATCGACGACAGCATTGCCCAGGGCGCTCGCGGCATCGTGCTGTCCGGCGCGCCGGGCATGTTTTCCGCCGGCGCCGACGTGCCCTCGTTGTTGGGCATCGAGCGCGCTGGCGTGCACGCCTTCTGGAGCGAATTCTTCGCGGTCTGCGCGGCGCTCGCGCGTTCGCCGGTGCCTGTCGTTGCGTCGATCACGGGACACAGCCCGGCCGGCGGCGCGGTCATCTCGCTGTTCTGCGATTACCGGGTGATGGCCGAGGGCCCCTACAAGATCGGCCTCAACGAAGTGCGCGTCGGCCTGCCCGTGCCGGAAAACATCCAGATGGCGCTGCGCCGCGTGGTTGGCGCGTACCGCGCCGAGCGGATGCTGGTTTCCGGTGCGATGATCGACGCCGCCGAAGCGTTGGCCTGCGGCTTTGTCGACGAGACGACCGGCGTGGATCAGGTCACCGTGCGTTCGCTGGTCTGGTTGAACGAACTGCTGGCACTACCGTCGCAAGCGATGCTCGCCACGCGCGCCATTGCCCGCACCGATCTCACTACCGCCTACGCGAACCCCGAGGCGCTGCCGCTGGATGGTTTCGTCGACGGCTTTTTTCATCCGCAGACGCAGGCCGTGCTGCAGCAGCTGGTCGCGCGCTTGAAGAACAAGGCCTGAGCGGGCGTCGCCCGTTCAACCCTTCGCTACGGCGCGCGCCGGGTCGCTGACCCAGCCGCTCCACGATGGCGGATACAGTCGCGAACCGTGCAGGCCGGCGTGTTCCATCGCCAGCAGGTTGTGGCAGGCGGTGACGCCCGAACCGCACATATGCACCACGCTTGATGGGTCCGTCGCGCCCAGCACCGCCAGAAACTCATCGCGCAACTGGGCCGCCGGCTTGAAGCGGCCGTCGCTGTCCAGGTTGTCGCCGAACGGTCGGTTCAAGGCACCAGGCACATGGCCGCCAACGCGGTCCAGCGGCTCGACCTCGCCGCGGTAACGCGGCGCGGCGCGCGCATCGAGCAAAGTGCCTGGCGCCGCATCGGACACGACCGCGTGATCGAGCAGCATGAGGCGGTCGTTGAATCTCAGTGAGACTTTGCTGGCAGGCCGTGCCGCGGCCGCGCCTTTTTCGATCGGCAAGCCGGCGGCCTGCCAGGCCACGTAGCCGCCGTCCAGGACCGCGACGTTTTTCTCGCCGATCAGACGCAGCAGCCACCACAGCCGTGCCGCGGCCAGCGCGCCGCCGGCCGCGTCGTAACTGACGACCTGCATCCCCGGCTGCCAGCCCCAGCGCGACAGCGACTGCGCGAGCGCCGATTCCAGCGGCAGCGGATGTCGCCCCAGCCCTTCGGCCTGGCGCGACAGATCGGACAGGTCACGATCGAGGCTGGCGTAAACCGCACCGGGGATATGGCCGTCCAGATACGCGCGCTCGCCCTTGGCGGGATCGGCCAGATCGAAGCGGCAATCGACGATCAGCACGTGGTCTGGTGCGAGTCGGGCCAGACTCTCGGCGTCGATCAGGGTCGTCAGCAGACTCATACGTACTCCACTCTCATCTGCGCTCCAAAACTCATCGTTGTTCTCGACCCATGCGCTGCAGCAGATTCAACAGCATCGACGCCGTAGCGCCCCAGATGCGATGACCGCCGTGGATAAACTCGACCATCGGGCGCCGGTGGCCGCGAAAGTCCATCGTGTAGCGTCGCAGGTTCGCCGGCTCCAGCAGAAAGTCCAGCGGCACCTCGAACACCTCGGCGACTTCATCCGGCGCTGGATGCAGTTGGGCGTCGGCGGCGATGCGCGCGACCACCGGCGTGATGACGTAACCGCTGATCGTTTCGAAGCAATCCAGATAACCCAGTGGCGTGACCAGTGAAGGATCCAGCCCGATTTCCTCCTGGCTCTCGCGCAGCGCCGTGCCGATGGCGTTGCGATCCTCCGGATCGCTGCGGCCGCCCGGAAACGCCACCTGACCGGCGTGCGACTGCAGGTGCGCAGTGCGTACGGTCAGCACCAGGCGCGGCTGTACGCCCTCGCGGAATCCGACCAGCACCGCCGCGGGCTGACGATCGGCCGTGCCGAGCAGCGTGGTCATGTCGTCGTGATTCCAGCCCGGCCCGCTCGGTGGCGCCACAAGCGGATGCAGCGCCGGCAGCAGCGGCGCCAGCGCATCGTCTTTCATCGCCGGCATTTTTCGTGCGGGGAGCTCGTGGCGAATGATGGCCAGCCGCTCGTCGTCGCCCATGTTGGCCCAGCGACCAATTTCTTCCACGGTGCGCTGGCATCCCACACAGAGCCCGCGGCTATCCAGCCGGCAGACGCCGATGCAGGGGGAGAGTGCCGTGGCAGGTGCGAGACGGTAGGCATTGGACATCTCACCCATGCTACCACTGGGTCTGGCTTCAATCAGCAGCGTGGCCATCGGGCCACGCCTGATTCAAGGGCTGACTGATTC
>CBAAAD010000332.1:0-4116 GCA_964658785.1 uncultured Methylobacterium sp. | reverse complement strand
GATCCCTGGGTCGTGATCGGCAGCGCGGCGGCCCGGCTGATCGGCGCTGACGTCAGCATGGCGGATCTGGACGTGCTGACCAGCGTGCGCGACGCTGACGCTCTTCGCGAACGTTGGCCCCTGCAGTACGAGTCAGCGCACCGGCCGGATGGCTTTGAACTTTTCCGATCGCGCTTCGCACGCTACCGCTTTCCTGGTTTGCCCGTGGAGGTGATGGGTGGCCTCGAGATTTTTGGGCCCGATGGCTGGACGCCGCTGCGGATCGATCAGGCCGTGCGTGTGAGCTTCGCCGGACTGTACGTTCCGGTGCCATCGATCGCGGAGCAGATTCGCGTACTCGAGAGCTTCGGGCGTCCCAAGGATCGTGCGCGCATCGCCGTGCTAAACACTCTATGCGAGGTTGGCGAATGATCACCGTTTACGGCAAGCGCTCGTCCGGCAATTGCTATAAGCTGCAGTTGCTGCTCGATCAGCTGGGTCGCGGCTATCGCTGGGTTGAGGTCGACAGCGACCGCGGCGAAACCCGCACCGCGGAATACCTGGCCAAGAATCCCAACGGCAAGGTGCCGCTGCTGGAGCTCGATGACGGTCGCCGACTGGCCGAGTCCAACGCGATTCTGTGCTACCTCGCCGAGGGCACGCCCTTGTTGCCGAGCGACGCGTGGCTGCGTGCGCAGACGCTGCAATGGCTTTTCTTCGAGCAGTACAGCCACGAGCCGTGTATCGCGGTGGCGCGTTTTATTTCGCTTTATCTGCCGGCGGATCATCTTCGTCGGGCCGAGCTGCCGCAGCTGCATCAGCAAGGCGCAAAAGCGCTGGCCGTGATGGAGGGTCATCTTGCCTCGCACGCGTGGCTGGCTGGCGAGCGTTACAGCATCGCCGATATTGCACTCTACGCGTATACCCATTGCGCTGCCGACGGCGGATTCGATCTGGCCGTCTATCCGGCTATATCGGCGTGGCTGGCGCGCGTGAAAACGCAGCCCGGACATTCGCCGCTGCAGCGCTGATCCAATTGCCATACCCCTTCTTCTTTCGGATATTGAGCCCATGTCCATTCCGTTTGCCATTGCCGCGCGCCACAAGGGCTTCAACCGAGCCGAGATCGTCGACCAGAACTTTATCGAGTTCGTGCAGCTATGGAAGGGCGACGTGGGCAGCGCGCCACAGGCCGATGCGCCGGTGCTTGCCGGCAGTTCGCTCGACGCGCGCGGTTTTTGCGAGCTGCTGGAATCGCAGCTGATCAGCCGGCATCTGGATCTGATGGCGCGCGTGCTGCGCGTCCAGAACAAGGTGTTCTACACCATCGGGTCGAGCGGCCACGAGGGCAACGCCATGGTGGCGCGGCTGACACGGCATACCGATCCGGCGTTTCTGCACTATCGTTCGGGCGGCTTTATGGCTGAGCGCTTTCGCAAGCTGCCGGGCATGGACCCTGTGATGGATTCGGCATTGAGCTTTGCCGCCAGCAAGGACGATCCGGCCTCCGGTGGCCGGCACAAGGTTTGGGGAAGCAAGCCGTTGTGGGTGCTGCCGCAGACCTCGACCATCGCTTCGCATCTGCCCAAGGCGCTGGGTACGGCGGTGGCGATCGAGCAGGCGCGGCGTATCGGCCACGTGTTGCCGATTCCCGAGGACAGCATCACCGTCTGCTCGTTCGGCGATGCGTCGAGCAATCACGCCACCGCGCAAACGGCGTTCAACGCTGCGGCGTGGACCGCGTACCAGAAGCTTCCCGCGCCGGTGCTATTCGTGTGCGAGGACAACGGCATCGGCATCTCGGTGAAGACGCCGACCGGATGGGTGGCGAGCAATTTTCAGCATCGTTCCAACCTGGATTATTTCTTCGCCGATGGTCTCGATCTGGCCGAGGGCTATGCGCAAGTGCAGCACGCTGTGGAGCACTGCCGCCGTACGCGACGCCCGACGTTCCTGCATTTGAAAACCACGCGCGTGATGGGCCACGCGGGTACCGATTTCGAGATCGAGTGGCGCAGCATCGAGGAACTTGTCAGCGTCGAGTCGACCGATCCGCTGCTGCGTTCGGCTGCCATCGCGCTGGAATCCGGGCTGTACGGCAAGGACGAGCTGCTCAACCTCTACGAAGCCACCCGCAAGCGCTGCTTTGCGGCGGCCGAAGAGGCCGATACGCGGCCCCGCCTGACGTCGCTGGCGGATGTGATGAAACCGCTGGCGCCGTATACGCCTGCGGCTGTCGACGCGGAAGCGAAGCGCGCCGATTACGCGGATAAGCGCCTTGCGGTCTTCGGCAGCGAAGCGAAGCTGCCGGAGCACCAGCCGCCTCGGCATCTGGCCATCCAGATCAATCAGGCGCTGCACGACCTGCTGGCCAAATACCCGCAGGCGCTGCTGTTCGGCGAGGACGTGGCGCAGAAGGGTGGCGTGTATACGGTAACCAAGGGGCTCAACAAGGCGTTCAAGGGCAGCCGCGTGTTCAATACGCTGCTGGACGAGACGATGATTCTCGGCCTGGCGCAGGGCTACGCCAATATGGGCATGCTGCCGATGCCGGAAATCCAGTATCTGGCGTACTTCCATAACGCCTGCGACCAGATTCGCGGCGAGGCGGCCTCGCTGCAGTTTTTCTCCAACGATCAGTACCGCAACCCGATGGTGATGCGCGTCGCGTCGCTGGGTTATCAGAAAGGCTTCGGCGGTCATTTCCACAACGACAACTCGATCACCGCGCTGCGCGATATTCCCGGCCTGGTGGTCGGCTGCTCCAGCCGCGGTGACGACGCGGCGATGATGCTGCGCACGATGATGGCCCTAGCTAAAGTCGACGGCCGCGTTTGCGCTTTCCTCGAACCGATCGCGCTGTACATGACCAAGGACCTGTACGAGGCCGGCGACGGCCAGTGGCAGTTTGCGTATCCCGCGCTGGATCAGGCGATGACGCTGGGCGAGGGGCGCGTGTACAACGAATCGGCCAGTGATCTGGTGATCTTTACCTTCGGCAACGGCGTGCCGATGGCGCTGCGCGCGGCAAAGACCATCGAGGCGAACCATGGCTGGCAGATCCGCGTGGTCGATCTGCGCTGGCTCGCGCCGCTCAACAACGCGTTTATCGCCGAACAGGCGCGGACGGCCAAACGGATTCTGGTGCTGGACGAGGGGCGCCGCAGCGCTGGCGTGGGCGAGGGCGTGATCACGGCCATCGTCGAAGGTGGCAGCGGGGCCACGCCGATGCATCGCGTGGTGGGTGCCGACACGTTTACGCCGCTGGCGGGCGCCGCGCTGCTGGTATTGCCGGGCGAAGCCGAAGTGGTAGCGGCTGCGAAGCTGCTGGCCGCCAGGTAACGTGCCGCAGCGAATAACTCAGATATCCCTGCGGCGCTTTTCCACGACGTGCAGGCGCGCCTGAGCCGGCGTTGACCCTGGCTTGGTGGCGCCATAAAAGCAGACCTGATTCCTGCCGCTGAGCTTGGCCGTATACATTGCCTGGTCGGCGCGCTCGGCCAGCGATTCAATGTCGTCACCCTCGCGGCGCATGGCCACACCGATGCTCACGCTCAGCGTCAGTTTGTCGTTGACGGGAATTTCCAGCCGATGCACGCGACGACACAGGCGGGTGGCGACATGCATGGCATGGTCTTCCGTCGTGCCATCGATCAGCGCGACAAATTCTTCGCCGCCGTAACGTCCGAGAATATCGGTCGGCCGCAGCTCGGCGCTCAATGCGCTGGACACCGCGACCAGCGCGCGATCACCGGCGTTATGACCCAGGCAGTCGTTGAGCAGTTTGAAATGGTCCAGGTCGAGAAACAGCATGGCGACCGGTCGCGGCTCGCCCGAGCCGAGAATCGCGTTGGCTCGTTCGGTCCATGCACGGCGGTTGAAGGTATTGGTCAATGCGTCGTGGTCGGCCAGCACGCGCACCTGATCGCGGTCGTGCCGCAATCTGAGCGCCCGATCGGCCAGGCCCAGCGACAGCACAACCGCCTGGAATGCCCCTCCGGCCAGGCTGGCGTCGTTGAGCCAGTCCAGGCTGGGCAGCGCGCCGTTGGCCTGAGCGCTTGTCATCGCCGTGAGCAGCAGCAGCGGCGTCCAGCCGAGCAGGAAGAACCACGCCTGCCGTGAACCATGCAAGCCTGC
>CBAAAD010000331.1:0-4128 GCA_964658785.1 uncultured Methylobacterium sp. | reverse complement strand
GGCAAACAGGTTCAAATCCCTCGGCATGCCGCTGGCGAAGGTGGTCGTCTCCAGACTCAGTCCAGGGGCCTGCCAGCGCACCGTGGGTATCGGCAAATAGCCGTCCAAAAGTCTCTGCTGCGTTTTCACCGTCGCCCAATCGATAACGGTATGGCCATCGAACAGCATCGGCTCGATTGACCAGCCGCCCTTGCCCACTTCCACCGCGCCGTCTTCGGACATCAGCGCCGAGTGCGGAGCGCCGCCGTCGACGCCGACCAGGGTCCAGTAGCTTTGTTCGCCGCTCAGGCCGCGCGGGTACATGCCGCGCGTCGCCTGCCGTGCCTGCTGCACCAGTGGCGATTTGTTCGGATCATCGGTTGGCGTGGTTTGTTCCGAGGCGGCGGTCACCGGCAGCGGCGTCAGGCGCAGGTTGCTGAAGCAGAGCTCGCCCTTGCCGCCGTGGCCAGCGTAAACGGTGAACTCAAGCGCGCTGCTTTCGCGCAGCATCTTGTCTTTGGTGGTTCCCCAGGCGAAGTCGATATCGCGCTTGCCGACCTCGATCGTCTGCCAGCTGTCGCCGGGCTGAAACGCTTCGTGCCGGTACCACCACACGTTGTCGCCGCTGGCATCGACCAGACGCAGCTGCAGATCGTTTGCCGGCATCGACCCGCGCACGTCGAACGAGATCGAGTAGTTGGCGGGAAACCGAATCGGCAGCGCGCGGTGCAGCGTGACGCCGCCGGATACGCCATGGAAGTCGAAATCAACGCAGAGCGCGCGGCCGGTCTTGCCATCAACGGGTTTCAACGATGCACTGATGTCATCCGTGCCGGAAACCTTCCAGGTCTGCGGGTGGCTGAAATCATCCAGTGTTTCGACAGACGGCGTCTTTGCCGCATGCGCCACAAAGGCCAAGGTCAGCAGCAGGCCAGCCATCGCCACCAGCGTCGTGCGGGCAGGTCGACAAACGCCAACGCACGCGCGCTTCCATTGCTTCAACGTCATCATTTCTGTCCCGCCTGCTTTCATCCCGTTTGCTTCGCGCCAGCGCGCTCAGCCCTTGACGCTGCCTAACAGAAGACCTTCCAGGTAATAGCGCTGCATCGCCAGAAACAGCACCAGCACCGGCAGCACGGTGACGACCGAGCCGGCCATCATCAGCTCGCTGTCCTGCGAGTGCTCGCGCGCCAGCGAGGCCAGCCCGATCGGCAGGGTGTAATGCTCCTGCCCGGTCAGCACGATCAGCGGCCACATGAAATCGTTCCATGCCGAGAGAAAGCTGAAGATCGCCAGCGTCACCATGATCGGCTTCAGCAACGGCATCACGATCTGCAGAAAGATCCGCCATTCGCCGGCGCCGTCGATGCGTGCGGCTTCCATCAGTTCGTCGGGAATGCCACGCGCATACTGGCGCACCAGAAAAATGCCGAACACCGTGGCCATGCCGGGCACGATCACGCCGGCATAGCTGTTCACCAGGCCGATGTATTTCAGCAGCAGAAACAGCGGCAGCATCGCGACCTGAGCCGGAATCACCAGCGCCCCGATCAGCGCCTGGAACAGGCGCTCGCGCCCGGCGAAGCGCAGTTTGGCGAACGCGTAACCGGCCATCAGATTGAACGACAGCGACAGCAGCGTAATGGCGGCGGATACCAGCAGGCTGTTGAGCAGATACGTGCCCATGCCGGCATGCACAAACAGCTCGCGATAGTTGCGCAGCGTGGCATGCGAAGGAAGCAGCGGCGGCGGCAGCGAGCTGGCCTCGCCCGGCTGCATGAAGGACACGGACAGCATCCACAGCAGGGGAAACAGCGCGATCACCGCGCCGCCAATCAGAAGACCGTTGATCATGGCCTTGGCCGTACGGGCGCTCATGCCTCCGCTCCTTCACTGCGACGCGAAAGCCGCAGCATCACGGCGGTCACCGCAAACATGATGACGAACAGCATGAACGCCACGGCGGATGCCGACCCGAGGTTCCACCACTTGAAGCCTTCCTCGTACATCAGATACAGCACGCTGGTGGTGCTCTGCAGCGGGCCACCTTCGGTCATCACATAGGGCTCGGCAAACAGCTGGAAATAGCCTGACACGGTGAGAATGCTGACCATCAGCAGCGTCGGTGCAAGCATCGGCAGCGTGATGTGGCGAAACTGCTGCCACGCCGAAGCGCCGTCGATGCGCGCGGCCTCGTAGAGATCGATCGGAATCGCCTGCAGGCCGGCCAGGAAAATGATCATGTTGTAGCCGAAGTTTTTCCACACCGCGAAAAGGATGATCGTCGGCATTGCCCAGTGCGGATCGCCCAGCCAGTCGATCGGATGGACGCCTAAATGGCCGAGCACATCATTGGCCATGCCGTACTTCGTATTGAACAGGTAGCGCCAGATCACCGCCATCGCCACTACGGTTGTTACCACCGGCGCAAATAGCGCGGTGCGAAAGAACGGCTTCATCCGTGCCAGCGGCGAGTTCAGCAGCATGGCCGCGCCCAGCGAAGCGCCCATCGACAGCGGTACGCCGACGGCCACGAAATACACCGTATGCCCGAGCGCCGACCAGAACAGCGGCCGCTGCAGCAGCAGCCAGTAATTGCTCAGCGCCACGAAGCGCAGGTTGTGGATATTCGCCAGCGCGTAGACGTCGTAGTCGGTCAGGCTCAGCGCCAGTGCGGCGATGACCGGCAGCAGAAAGAACAGTCCCAGCACAATCAGCGCCGGCGCCAGGAATAGCCATGCCACGCGCTGCCGATTCATCGAAAACCTCTCATCGTACGTCGCTCCGCGGCAAGTGATCGAGCATCCAGCGACGCTTTTCCAGAATGGTGTCGGTACGCTGATCGAGTTTTGCCGCCGCCTGATCGATGGTGAGTTCACCGGCAATGGCCTGCGCGGCGACCAGCTGCATCTCGCTGGCGATGCGCTCCCATTCCGGCACCGGCGGCGTCGGCTTCATGCGCTCCATCTGTTCGCGGAACGCGTGCGCCTTCGGGTCGTCGCGCAGGCTGGCGCCTTCCCACGAGGATCGCCGCGGCGGCATATCACCCAGCAGCTCGTAGAAGCGCTGCTGCACGGCCGGCTGCGACAGATATTCAATCAGCGTCCACGCGTCCTGCTTGTGCGTGGACGTGCGAAAGATCACCAGGCTGGAGCCGCCGGCCACCGAGGCACCGGGGCCGTTCTCACTGGGTAGCGGCATCGTCGACCAGTCGGCCTGCTCGGCGGCGGGAAGGCGTGAGCGAAACTCGCCGATATTCCACGGGCCGGACAGATAGAACGCATACACGCCGCGGCCGAATTCGGACCACGGGTTGCCGGCTTCGACATTGGTGATCGCCGGCGCCTGATGCAGCTTGAACGTGTCCACATAAAACGTCAGCACACGCTTGAAGCCCGCACTTTCGAAATTGCCGTAGCGTCCGCCGTCGCGCAGCAGCGGTTCGGTTGACTGCAGCGCCAGCGCCATCAGCGGTTCGTATTCATTCGTCGGCAGCAGGATGCCGTAGCGGTGCTTTGCTGGATCGCTGAGCGCGCCGAGTACGTTTCGCCATTGCGCCCAGTCCTGCGGCGGTTGACTGAAACCGGCCTGCTTCAGCAGATCGGTGCGATAGAACAGGATGCGCGTGTCGACATACCACGGCACGCCGTACAGCGTCCCGTCGATCAGGTTGGTCGACCAGATGCTCGGAAAATAATCGTAGCGCTTCACGATGCCCGATTGATCGACGCGCGACTGCAGCGGTTCCAGCGCATCGAGCGCCACCACTTCCGGCAGCCAGGTGTTGCCGAGCTGGGTCAGGTCCGGTGTGGAGTTGCCGGCGAAGGCGGTCAGCAGTTTCTGGTGGGCCGCGGTCAGCGGCAGCTGCTGCACCTTGACGTGGATGTCCGGATGCAGGCGCTCGAAATCCGGCAGGAGTTTGGCGATGGCCTCGCCTTCGCGGCCGATGGTCCAGAACACCAGCGTGTGATCGTCGGCCGCGGTTTTCGCGCAGCTGCCGAGTACGCCGAGGCACAGCAGAAGGGCCATCGAGCGCAAGCGTCGATGGTGAAAGTTGCGCGGAAAACGAAGGCGATTCACGGCGCCGCCTTCTCCGCATCCAGCCAGCCGCCGGTAAAGCCGGCGCGCTCAAGTCCCTTGCGAATATAG
>CBAAAD010000330.1:0-4129 GCA_964658785.1 uncultured Methylobacterium sp. | reverse complement strand
GATGATCCGGATTCACCGTCGCGCACGCGCGTTTTCATGCATGGGAAGCCGGTCGTTCTGATTCGCCCGCCTGACTATCCTGGCGCGTCGCCGCCGTGGCGCGAGCTGCCGCTCTCGCGGACCGGAGCCGTGGGCTGCTGGCCGGTGTTTGCCGCCTCCGATGCGCAGGGCAAGCCGAAGCCCGTGGCCGTGATCGCGCTGGTCACTTTGGAGGTGGATGCGTTTGACGAGGAGATGCGTCGCCTGCTGGATGAAATTGCCGATGCGGCCGGTCTGGCGCTGCGACAGCACAGTCAGCGACGCTCCCTGCTGCAGGAGCAGCAGCGGCAAACCTATCTCGCCCTGCACGATGTACTGACCGGTTTGCCCAATCGCCGCGCGCTGGATCTTCATCTGGAAAAGTTGCTGGAGAGGGCCAAGAGTCGCGCCAACATGGTGGCGCTCGGTCTGCTCGATCTGGACGATTTGAAACCGATCAACGATCGCTATGGCCACGCCATGGGTGACCGCATTCTGGTTGGCGTGGCAGCGCGCTTGCGCGGTGCGCTGCGTGCCGAGGATTACGTGGCGCGGCTGGGTGGCGACGAGTTCGTGCTGCTGTTCGATCAGCTGGAGCACGAAAAGGATCTCGACCATTTGCTGGGACGCGTGGGGCACGCCCTGCAGCAGCCCATGGTACTCGACGGCAGCACGTTCCGGCTGTCGGCCAGCCTGGGTATGGCGCTGTTTCCCAATCACGCCGACGCCAATGGCGAGCAGCTGCTTCGGCGCGCCGATCAGGCGATGTATCAGGTCAAGGCGCAAAAGCGTAAACGCACGCGCTGGTGGTCCCTGCCTGCCGGCTCCGAACGATTGACCACGCTGCCGGCCGAGCTTGATGCCCACGTGGCGGCACCCTACGGCGTTACCGTGGCGGATCTGCTGAAAAACAGCTTTGACGACCTGGATGAAAAGCTGCCGCGCGTGCTGGAGCACTTTTACACCGAACTGCGTCTGCACGAAGGCGTAGCCGGTCTGCTCGACGTGTTGCCTCCCGACGGCGTGGACGCGTTCAAAGGGCACGTGGTCGATCACGTGCGCATGCTTTTTCAGGCCGGGCTCGAATGGGAGACGCACCGGGCTTATGCCATGCGAGCAGGCCTGATCTACGCCGCCTGTGGCGTCGAGGAGGTGTGGTTGCTCGAGGTGATCGACCGGCTGCGCGAGGTCTTGGCTTCCACACTGGGTGTCGGCGTGGGGCAGGACGCGCGCCCGCTGAGCATCGTGTTGCAACGGCTCGGGCTGGAGCGGCAGTGGCAGCTGGAAAGCATGCGTGCCCTGCAGCGTCGCCGCGTTGCCGTGCTGGCCAAGCTCAATACGCTGGCGTGGTCGGCGGAGAGTTATCTCGACCTTATCGAGGGCGTCGTCCATACGCTTGCTGCGCATGAAGAAGTCCTGGCCTGCGCCGTGGGGCGTCCCGACGCTTCCGGCAGCCTCACGTACGAGGCGGTAGCCGGCGAGGTTTTTGCGGGCTATTTACGCGCACTTGAGCGCGGCGAAACGGCGCCGATTCTCGTCAATTCAGGCGGTCCGGAAGGCGCCGGCCCCAGCGGCCGCGCCTGGCGCCTGGGGACCGTGCAGCGCTGCGCGCATTACGTGACCGATCCGGCCATGACGAGCTGGCGTGACATGTCCGTGGCCCTGGGCATTATCTCCAGCGTCGCCCTGCCGCTGTGCCCCGCGCCGCGCATGCCTGCGGCCGTGCTGACGATTTATGGCGCCTACGCGGGCGGTTTTCAGAGTGAAGATCAGCAGGCCTTTGTCGAACAGATAAAGACCGTGCTCGATCTTGCGTTATCGCGCCTGGCGCCGCCGCGGCCGGGCGCCGAGCTGCTGCCGTTTTTCGTGCGCGAGCGCTGGCGTCGCATGATCACCACCGACGCGCTGCAGATGCACTACCAGCCGGTGGTGCG
This sequence comes from uncultured Methylobacterium sp., assembly GCA_964658785.1. Lineage (GTDB taxonomy): Bacteria > Pseudomonadota > Gammaproteobacteria > Xanthomonadales > Rhodanobacteraceae > Rhodanobacter. The sequence continues at coordinate 2,177 of CBAAAD010000330.1, read as the reverse complement.
CCTGGCCGATGGCTACATTACCGAAGTGGAGGCCCTGGCACGGCTGCGGGACGCCGACGGAACCCTGCTGCTGCCTGGCCGGTTTCTTCCCGCGCTTGGTGAGGCCGAATTGATCCAGCTGTTCGGCCAGGGCCTTGGACAGGCAACGGCATGCCGCGAGCGTCTGGCCGGTCTCGGTTTTGCGGTGGATATTTCGGTGAATATTCCCGCGGTAGCCGTCGAGGACTCGCGCTATGTCGATATGGCGGCGACGGTTCTGGCCGCCACCAGCTGTCCAGCGGAGGCGGTGCTGCTGGAAATACTGGAATCCCCCATCGGCACCGGCGACTCCGCGCCGCGCGTGCTCAACGGCATGAAGGCGCTGAAAGCGCTCGGCGTGCGCCTGGTCGAGGACGATCTCGGCGCCGGCTACAGCTCGCTGGTGCGACTGCGTGAGTGGCCGTTCGACCGGGTGAAGATCGATCAGGCGCTGGTCCGCCAGGTGTCAGACGATCCGCTGCGCACGCTGCGTTTTATTCGCCAGCTGATTCGCCTCGGCCACGACCTCGATCTTGAAGTGGTGGTCGAAGGTCTGGAGACCACCGGGCTGATCGAGGCCGCCCTGATTCTCGGCGCCGATCTGGGCCAGGGCTATGCGCTGGCGCGCCCGATGCCGGCCGATCGCCTGCAGGCCTGGCTTGCCGGCCCGCATACGGGCTTCGATGCGGCGCATCCGATGACGGCGCTCGGTGCGCTGGCTTCCGCGCTGTTCTGGGAAGAGCGCCTGTCGGCGCTGCCAATGCACCCGACGTTCTGGAAGTCCCACGCCGAAGCGAGCTGCGCGCTGGCCCATTATCTGGAGTCCGGCGAAGGCGTGTCGCCCCGCCTGATCGAGGCGCATGACGCCATGCATCAAGCCTCCGTCAACGGCCCCGGCGACCCGGCCTATCGCAAGATCCGCAGCGAATTCATCGCCATCCTGATCGAGCACGTCAAGGGAGAGGAAGAGCGGCAGGTTCGGGCTGCGCCGGTGGAGTCCGCCTAGCGCGCCAGGTTCAGCGCCGCTTTGTCAGTTCAGCATGCTGCGCATCGACAACCTCCGCTGATCGCCGTTTCCAGTTACCCCAGAACCACTTCGCGTCCGCAGACGCTGGGCCGCCGGCTACTCGGCATATGGCGTTGCTCGAAGGCATCCTCTCCGCCGAAAAGCGTTCAGTGCGCCGGCTGCTTTGACGAAGGGAATGCGTGATGCATGCCGTTGCTTTGACCGCATCAGCATGCATCACGCCTGACATCGGCCGATGTGTCTCAGACCTTGTCGACGGACGCCTCGTAGATCTCGTTGATCGCTTCGGCCAGCACCGCGTCGAACTCGGCCTCGCTCATGGACTTCTTCAGATCGTTGATCAGCGCGCGCGAGAAGCTGGCGATCATGCCGTGGTTCTCGGCGAGTTTCTGGCAGGCTTCGGTGCGCGAATAGCCGCCGGAAAGCGCCACCACGCGCACGACCCGCGGATGCTCGATGAGCGGACGATAAAAATCGGGCACCTCCGGAATCGTCAGCTTGAGCATGACGCGGCTGCTTTCCGGCAGGGCATCCAGACCCTTCAGCAGTTCATCGCGCAGGATCGACTCCGCGCCAGCCTTGTCCGGGCTCTTGATCGACACCTCCGGCTCCTGGATCGGCACCAGCCCGTGCGCCACAATTTGCTGTCCAATCTCTAGCTGCTGTTTGGCAATCGCCGCGATGCCTTCCCTGGATGCGAGGTTGATCACCGAGCGCATCTTGGTGCCGAAGATACCCAGCTTCACCGCGCGCGCCAGCAAATCATCCAGCCCGGGGATCGGCTTCATCAGCTGCACGCCGTCAGCCTCGGTCTCCAGCCCCTTGTCGACCTTGAGAAACGGCACCACGCCGCGGTCTTCCCACAGAAACGTCGGCACCGGCTTGCTCTCGGCCTGTCCGTCCATCGTCGCTTCAAACAGAATCGCACCGATGATCTTGTCACCCGTAAACGCCGGCGCCGTCATGATCCGCACCCGCATCGCATGCATCAGCTGAAACATTTCGGCGTCGCCGCTGTACTCGCTGTCAGCGATCCCGTAGTGCCGCAACGCCCCCGGCGTCGAGCCACCGCTCTGGTCCAGCGCCGCAAAAAAACCCTGCTTCTCGGAAATCTGTTTCAACATCTTTTCAT
>CBAAAD010000329.1:0-4129 GCA_964658785.1 uncultured Methylobacterium sp. | reverse complement strand
GAAGCCGGTAATGGCAGCGCCGCTGGCGATAGCCAACCGGGCAGGTTCACCCTCGTGGAGCGCGCTCACGGTGAGTTCCTTCGTCGGTTCTCTCTGCCGGACAGCGCCGATGCTGATGGCATCACGGCCAGCGGGAAGCACGGCGTGCTTGAAATCACGATACCGAAAAAGCCGCTTCCGACACCGCGACGCATTACCATCAACAGCGGCAACTGAGCCGAGGCGAGTGGCGATTTTTACCGCGGCGGTGAACTAACCGCCGCGGGTCTGGTGTGAGTTGGGGAATGGCAGTGGAATTCAAAGATTATTACGACATTCTGGGCGTGAAGCCCGACGCCAGCGAGGCCGACATCAAGTCGGCGTATCGCAAGCTGGCGCGAAAGTATCATCCCGACAAGAACAAGGACGCCGGTGCGGAGGACAAGTTCAAGTCGATCAATGAAGCCAACGAAGTGCTCAAGGATGCCGAGAAGCGGCGCTCCTATGATGAGCTGCGTGCGGGTGGCTATCGGCCGGGCGAACAGTTTCGGCCACCGCCGGGCTGGCAGGGACAACCCGGTCACGGCGATGCGGGTGATGGCGACTTCAGCGATTTCTTTGAAAGCCTGTTCGGCCGAAACGGTGCGGGTGGTCAGCGTGGTCAGGCGCGTCCGCGGCGTGGGCGTGATGTGCAGGCCAGCGTGCAGGTTGATCTGCAGACCGCCTTTGACGGCGGTCGCACGCGTCTTTCCCTGCAGGATTCAGCAGGCGGCGAACGCGTACTCGAGGTAAAAATTCCGGCAGGTATCCAGTCCGGCCAGACCATTCGGTTGTCCGGCCAAGGCCACGCCGGCATGGCCGGTGGACCCAGTGGTGATCTTTTGCTTGAGGTCATGGTCCGCGACGATCCGCGTTTCCGGCTCGATGGACGCAACGTGCTGCACGTTCTGCCGATCTCGCCCTGGGAAGCCGCGCTGGGCGCCACGCTTTCCGTGCCAACCCTGGCCGGCAAGGTCGATCTGCGTATACCGCCGGGGTCGCAATCGGGACGCAAGCTGCGTCTGAAAGGTCGCGGCATGCCGGGTGCCAATCCTGGCGATCAGCTGGTCGAGCTTTCCATTCGTGCGCCGCTGGCAGAAACCGACGGCCAGCGTGCGGCTTACGAGGCGCTGCGGGAGCAGTTTGCGGCATACGATCCGCGAGGCTGATGGCGGCGGCAGGTGAAATAAAAAACGGCGCTCACGGCGCCGTTTTTTATTTGCTGCTGGCGTTTGGTGCTTACGCCGCAGGCGCGCCCGGCAGAAATTCATTCAAGGTCTTGACCAGATCCTCTTCCTTGATCGGCTTGGTCACATAAGCCTTGGCGCCCTGGCGCATGCCCCAGACCTTGTCGGTTTCCTGATCCTTGGTAGTCACCAGAATGATCGGGATATGCGCCGTTTCCGGGTTTTTGCTGATCGTGCGGGTGGCCTGGAAGCCGTTGAGGTTTGGCATCACCACGTCCATCAGGATCAGGTCGGGCAGCTCCTGCTTGGCAACCTCGACGCCGGCGGCGCCGTCTTCAGCGGAAAAGGCTTCGTGCCCCAGTTTTTCAACGATTCGCTTGATGCCCAATAGCTGGGACGGAGAATCGTCGACGATCAAGATGCGTGCCATTAGATGTTGGTTCCTTCGGTTTTCATGAATTCTAAGCGGTGGCTGTGGCAGTTCCAAGCGCGCTTTGGTCAAACGGCGCTGTCGATGCGCACCAGCGTGCGGCCGAACGAGTCCCCGGTCAGCATACGCGCAAACGTACCCGGCAGCTCTGTGAGGGCGATCTCATTTGTGGCGATGCGGTCGAGGTGCTGCGGCTTCCAGTCGCTCGCCAGGCGGCGCCAGACCTCGTCGCGCAACGCACGCGGTGTTCCGGCCGAGGCAATGCCGAGCAGCGCCGCGCCGCGGATGATGAAGGGCAGTACGGTGGTTTCGAAGGCCACGCCGCCGGCGTTCCCGCACAGGGCCACGTTGCCGTAGGGGCTGATCAGGGGCAGCAGGCCGGCGAGCATGCTGCCGCCTACGTTGTCCAGCACGCCGCCGAAACGCACGGAATCCATCGGCTTGCCGCTGAAAGCCAGCTGATGTCGATCGATGCACTCGGCGGCGCCCAGCGCGCGCAGAAAATCGAAATGGTCGGTCTTGCCGCTGATCGCGTGCACTTCGTAGCCGGCGCGGCTGAATATGTCGATAGCCAGCATGCCCACGCCGCCGCTGGCGCCGGTTACCGCGATGGGGCCGAGTTCCGGTGTCTGATTGTTGTCCAGCATGCGCAGCAGGCCAAGCGCCGCGGTGAAGCCGGCGGTGCCCAGAATCATGCTTTCGCGCAGGCTCAGGCCAGCCGGCAGGGGAATGGTCCACGCGGACGGCAGGCGGATGTATTGGGCATAGCCGCCGTCACGCGTTTCGGACAGTCCGCTGCCGGTGCACAGCACGGCGTCGCCTTCCTTGAAGGACGGATCGGTCGAGGCAACCACATGACCGGCCACGTCGATGCCGCCATTCAACGGGTACTGGCGGAGAATCTTGCCTTTGCCGGTACCGGCCAGCGCATCCTTGTAGTTGACGGAGGAGTAGGCGACGGCGACCAGCACTTCGCCGGGCGACAGGGCATCAACGCCGATGTTTTCGATGCCGGCCCGATATCCGGCATCGCCGTTGTGGATGCGAAACGCGTGAAATTCGGACGGCTCGGTCACAGCGCTTCCTCTTTTGGTTTGGACGTATGGACGTCCGGAAGGCGGCTCATCCAGTCGAACAGCTGGCTCATGTTTTCACCGAACCAAACGTTTTCGCGCTGGACCGCGCGGACGAAACCTTCGCCGACCATATGGTCCATCATGCCGCGCAGCGGCGCGTAATAGCCGCGCACGTCGAGAAAGGCGCACGGATAGGTGTGCAGGCCCAGCTGCGCCCAGGTCAGCATCTCGAACATTTCGTCCAGCGTGCCAAAGCCGCCGGGCAGGGCGACGAAGGCATCGGACAGTTCGAACATGCGCGTCTTGCGCTGGTGCATGGTGTCCACCACCTGCAGTTCGGTCAGGCCTGCGTGTGCCACCTCGCGATCGACTAGCTGGCGCGGGATCACGCCAATGACCTTGCCGCCACCGGCGAGCACCGCATCGGCCACCACGCCCATCAGGCCGACGTTGCCGCCACCGTAGACCAGGGTGGTTCCCCGGCGCGCCATTTCGGTGCCGAAGGCGCGCGCCTGCTCGGCGTATTCGGGATGTTTGCCGCTGCTGGAACCGCAGTAAACGCAGAGCGAAGTCAGTTCAGCCATGAGGCCTCCATAAGCGCGAAACCCGTCCTTGGGGGACGGGTCGCGGTTCGTGCAAAAAACCAGACATGATCGGCGCGATCAGTTGCCTTTGTGGATGGCGCGTTTGTCGACCGACAGCGCCGCCTCGTGCACCGCTTCGGACAGGGTCGGATGGGCGTGGACGATGCGCGCCATGTCTTCGGCCGAACCCTTGAACTCCATCGCCACGACGCACTCGGCGATCAGCTCGGAGACGCCCGGGCCAACCATATGCACGCCAAGGATGCGGTCGGTCTCGGCGTGGGCGATCATCTTCACCTGACCGATGGCCTCATTCATCGCCACGGCGCGGCCGACGGCGGCAAACGGGAAGCTGCCGATCTTGTACGGCACGCCTTCTTCCTTGAGCTGCTTTTCGGTCTTGCCGGCCCAGGCGATCTCCGGCTCGGTGTAGATGACCCACGGAATGGTGTCGTAGTTGACGTGGCCGGCCTTGCCGGCGATCCACTCGGCCACGGCCATGCCTTCCTCGAAGCCCTTGTGCGCCAGCATCGGGCCGCGCACCGCATCGCCGACCGCCCAGACGCCATCGACGCCGGTGTGGCAATGCTCATCGACCACGATGCGGCCGCGCTCGTCGAGCTTGACGCCGCAGTCCTGGGACAGCAGACCATCGGTATACGCACGGCGACCCACGGCGACGAGCAGCTTGTCGACGACCAGGTCGTGATCGCCGTCTTTGTCGTTATAGGTGATGTGCACTTCGTTCTTGCTGACGTCGGCCTTGGTCAGCTTGGCACCGAGCTTGATGTCGAGGCCGAGCTTGCCGAATTCCTTGAACGCCACCTTGGCGAT
>CBAAAD010000328.1:0-4131 GCA_964658785.1 uncultured Methylobacterium sp. | reverse complement strand
TGGAACGACGCCGACCGTCCCGGCCGACCGCGCGGAGGCGAGGCGATGGGCCTGCGCGCCGTGTTCGAGGTACTGCAGCAGCGCTACGGCCGCTAGGTCGCCGTGATGCCATAAACGGCTCACGCGGCACGAAGATACGGCGCCGAAAGGCGCCGTTTTTTTGGCCGCCGCGCGCTGCAAAATCATGCGTTTTACAGCTCGCCAGCGCCGGCCGGGCAAACGCGCACAGCAAATTTGATGCACCGCAACTATTCCTCGGCGTTCTCGTTTCCTTTTTGACTTCAGTTCGCGTCGTTTTCGCCCAGAACACTGCTGCGTTGCAAAAATAATTCACGAAGAGTCTTTTCTTGCGATCGTCTTTCTGCAACAGTCGGGGCGAGGGCAAGGTTCTGCGACGCTGCGTTGGCTGCGTTCACAAAAGGTAGCGACGGCCAACACCGTTTTCGCAGGGCGCAGGAAGCCCGCACGACACTGGCTGAGAAACAGCGGCAGCAGCGGACACGGGGGTGTCTGTGCTGGCGTTACCGGATGCTTTTCGCATCACGCGCTGAGCGCCAAACGATCGACGCGCAGCGCTCTACCTCAAAGGGGAAAACACATGAAATACGACTTGAATCACCTGTCCATGGCTGTCCGCCTGGCTTTGACAGTGGGTGTTTTCTCGGCCGCCGGCGCAGCCAATGCGCAGGACGCCGCCACCAATACAACGGTCGCCGCTCAGACGCCGGATGCCGCGTCCAAGGACAAGGCCAAGAATCTGCAGGCGGTATCGGTTACCGGCTCGCTGATCCGCCGCGTCGACACCGAAACGGCCAGCCCGGTGGTAACGATCGATCGCACCAATATTGCGGCCTCCGGCAAGCTCACCCTGGGCGATGTGCTGCAGCAGCTGCCGAGCATTTCGGGCAACGCCACCAACACCCAGAACAACAGCAACGGCGGCGGCGGCGCCGGCCCCACGCTGGAAGGCGGCGACGGCGCCGCGCGCGTGTCGCTGCGCGGCCTTGGCGTCAACCGCACGCTGGTGCTGATCGATGGCCAGCGCATGGCCAACCAGGATCTCAACATGATCCCGCAGAGCATGGTCGAGCGCGTCGACGTACTGGCCGAAGGTGCCTCGACCGTGTACGGCTCCGATGCGATCGGCGGCGTGGTCAATTTCATTTTGCGCAAGGATTACAAGGGCGCCGAAATCAGCGTCAACGACGGCATCTCCAGCCATGGCGACGGCCAGCGGCACGGCTTCAACCTCACCGGCGGCCTGACCGGCGACAACTTTTCGCTCTCCGGCGGCGTGGATTACAACAAGTACGACGCGGTGCTCACCACCAAGCGCGGGTTCTCGGCGCAGCAGCTTTACCTGTCCAGCGGCGTGGTGTCAGCCGCCGGCTCCAACAGCGTGCCGAACGGAAAAATTCAGACGCCGGCGTCCATTGCCGCCAAAAAAGATGGCAGCTGCCCGACGCAGTACGTCACCCGCTATCAGGGCAACGGCTCAAGCGTCGGCGACTACCGCTGCTACCGCGGCGCGCCCGATTCGTACAACTACAACGCCTTCAATGAAATTGCCACGGCGCAGGAGCGCACCGACGCCTTCGTGCTGGGCAGCTACAAGTTCAGCGACAACCTGACCGCATTCGTCAACGCGTTCTACAACCACACCCACTCCAGCGGCCAGGACGCACCGGCGCCCACCAGCGTGGGCGATGGCTACTACATTCTCGCGAGCAACCCGATCAATCCGTTCGGCGTCACCTTCAGCTCCGGCGCCATCGGCGATCCGGCGACCAGCGGCTTCGGGTTCAATACGCGACTGACCGGCCTTGGCCCGCGTGTGCACACGTTTACCACCGATAACGAACAGATCAACACCGGGCTTCGCGGCGCCTTCGGCGGCAGCAGCTGGACCTGGGACGCCACGCTGGACTACGGCCACGTCAATCGTCAGCAGGTGGACATCAACGAGATCAACGTGGCGGCCTTCCAGACGGCCATCAATAACGGCGTCAATGTTTTCAACCAGAACGATCCCGCCGTCACGGCAGCGCTGAAATCCGGCGTGGATTCACCCACCTACACCTACGTCAGCACGCTGAAGCAAGCGCAGTTCGACGCCAGCGGCGACCTGTGGGACCTGCCCGCCGGCACGATGCAGCTGTCGGCCGGTGCGCTGTATCGCCAGCAGTCGCTGAACTATACGGTGACCAGTGACGCGATCCTCGACCCGGTCACGGGCAACTGTCAGGTGCTGGCCGAAGCCTGCGGTTCGCCCGGCCGCGGCAGCTTCAACGTGAAGGAGCTGTACGCCGAATCGCTGATTCCGCTGCTGTCGCAGCAGCCGTGGGCGTACTCGTTGAATCTCGATCTGGGCATCCGCTCCTCTGACTACAGCACCAGCGGCACCACGACGAACAAGAAGATTGCGATCGAATATCGGCCGATCGCCGACCTGCTGCTGCGCGGTACGGTTTCGCAGGTATTTCGCGCGCCCAATCTGGACGAGCTGTACGACGGTCAGACCATCGGCGGCCCGGTGTTGAACGATCCCTGCGCGCATCTCAGCGCGGCCCAGCTGGCGCCGCATCCGACGGCGTGCCAGTACGTACCGGTGCAGTGGCCGGGCAACTCGAATGCGCAGGTGACTTCGTATTCCTCGGGCGCGGCAGCGATCGGCTCATCGCTGAAACCCGAGCAGGGCAAGTCGATCGACTTCGGCCTGGTCTACAACCCCGGCTGGGCGCCCGGCCTGTCGACCAGCGTCGACTTCTGGCATATCTATCTGAGCAACCTGATTACCGCCATCAGCGCGCAAACGGTGGTGAACTCGTGCTTTGGCAACGAGGGCAGCCCGTACTGCTCGTATATCCATCGCTACGGCAACACCAGCCAGCAGGCGGGTCAGGTGCTTTACATCAGCACGCCGTTCGTCAACCTCGGCAACCTGAGCACCAGCGGCATCGACTTCACCCTGAATTACAAGCTGCCGCACTTCGACCTGGGCAGCTACAACCCCGGCAACTTCAAGCTCGGCCTCAACACCACCTACGTTTCCACCTACAACAACAACGCCACGCCCGGGCAGCCGGGTGCGCAGACGGTCAACTACGCGGGCACCTACACGCTGCAGTTCGGCAATATTTCGCACTGGCGCGGCACGCTGACGGCCAACTGGGCAAAGGACAACTGGAGTGCCCAGTGGCAGGCGCGCTATATCGGCAAGGCGACCAATCTGCACGCGGACGTGGGCAACGGCGACAACGCGCCGCTGGCCTCGATCATCTACCAGGCGCTGCAGCTGGGCTACGAGATCCCGTCGATCCATACCAAGTTCGACGTCGGCGTGGACAATCTGTTCAACAAGATTCCACCGCTGGTCTATCAGAACGGTGCCAACTACAACGTTGATACTTCGACCTACGACACGCTCGGCCGCTATTACTGGGCGCGCGCCACGGTCAAGTTCTGATGCCGACACCGTTTGTCAGACCGGATGCTCGGGCCTGACATGCGATCCTGAAATGCACCAATGGCGAAGGGCCGCGAAGACAATCGCGGCCCTTCTGCATAATGGACCTTGAAAAATTTTTTGATCGAGCGCGCATGTCCAGCCCAAGCAATGAACTTGCCGCCCGCATGACGGCGGCCTACCACGCCGGCGAAATGGAGCGCGTCGTCGCGCTTGGCGAGCAGGCCGCGAGGAGCGATTCGACCAGCGAATTCATCGAGCTGTTGCTGGGTTCGGCGCAGCAGGCTACCGGTCGCATCGATGAGGCTGTCGCCACGTTTCGACGTCTGTCGCAACAGCGACCCGACGTGTCGGCCTACTGGAACAACCTGGCCGTGGCCTGCCGTGCGCTGGGCGATCTGGAAACGGCCGAACAATCGTCACTCACCGCCATCGCGCTGGCGCCTCACGACGCCGAAGTGCACTACAACCTGGGCCTGCTTTATATCCAGCAGCGGCGCTGGCTGCTCGCGCGGGAATCCTTGATGGATGCGGTGGATCTCGCACCGGCATTTATCGAAGCCCGGCTGCAGGCGGCGCACGCCTGCTTCGTGTGCGGCGACAACACCGGGCAGGAGGCCATGCTGGCCGGTGCGATGCACTGGCCGTCGCAACCTGCCGAGCAG
>CBAAAD010000327.1:0-4146 GCA_964658785.1 uncultured Methylobacterium sp. | reverse complement strand
GCGGGCACCACCGCCATGGTCAGCCGCGACACGCAGACCAGCGAGCCTTCCTCGTTCTCGATGCGGATCTCCCACAGCTGGGTGGTGCGGCCAAGGTGAAACGGGCGGGCGGTGCCCGTCACGATGCCGCTGCGCACGCCGCGGATGTGGTTGGCGTTGATGTCGAGGCCCACGCAGAGTTCCTTTTCCGGATCCAGCGTGAGCATCGCCGCGCTGCTGCCCAGCGTTTCGGCCAGCAGCACCGAGGCGCCGCCGTGCAGCAGGCCGAACGGCTGGTGCGTGCGGTGGTCCACCGGCATGGTGCCCTGCAGCCAGTCGTCGCCGACGGCAGTGAAGCGGATGCCCAGCACCGCCATCGCGGTGTTGACGTTCCACGCGTTGATGCGCTCGAGGTCGGTGCTCTGCTGCCAGATCGGGGTGGTAGATGTCGTCATCGTTGATTCCTGTCAGTCGAACCGCCATTGTTGTCCGCTGTCACCGCCGCGACAATGCATCAGGAAATCTCGGGTGTTCACTGCCACCATCAAATCCTCCGGCCGCCAGTTCTCCATAGCGGCCGATGAACCCGTGCTCGAGGCCGCCCAGCGCGCCGGCATTGCGCTGCCGTACTCGTGCCGCTCGGGCGTGTGCGGCAGCTGCAAGGCCACCCTGCTGCAGGGCGACTGCGAATACACGCACAACCCGCCGGTGGCGCTGAGCGCCAGCGACAAGGCCCATCACGCCGTGCTGCTGTGCCAGGCCACCGCCACCAGCGACCTGCTGTTGGACGTGCGCGAAGTGACCTCGGTCGAGGCCATCGCCCGACGCCAGCTCGACGTGGTGGTGGCGGAAAAGTGGCAGCTGGCCAGCGACGCCGTGGGCCTGCACCTGATGCCGGCGCCGGGCGAGACCCCGCTCAACTGGGTGCCGGGCCAGTACCTGGACGTGATCCTGGAGAACGGCAAGCACCGGCCGTTCTCCATCGCCAACGGCCCGCAGGCGGACGGCATGATCGAGCTGCACGTGCGTCAGGCCGCCGGCGGCGGCTTTACCTCGTGGGTTTATGAAAGCCTCAAGGTAGGCGACGTGCTGCGTATCGAAGGCCCGCTGGGCACCTTTGTGCCGCGCGAGGATTCCGAGCGGCCGATGATCTTCATGGCCGGCGGCACCGGCTTTGCGCCGATCAAGGCCATCGTCGAGCACTTCATTGCGCTGGGCACGCGGCGTCCTATGCACGTTTACTGGGGCGCGCGCAGCGCGGCGGACATCTACATGCCCGCGCTGGCAGAGCGCTGGACCAAGGCCGCGCCGAACCTGCATTTTCACGCGGTGGTATCCGACCCCGAACAGGCCGGCAGCATGCGCAGCGGCCTGGTGCACGAAGTGGTGCTGCAAGATCACCCGCAGCTGTCCGGCTACGACGTCTACATGAGCGGCCCGCCGCCGATGATCGAGGCCGGCCACCAGCTGTTTCTGCAGGCCGGCCTGCCCGAGGATCGCCTGTACTACGACTCGTTCGAGTACGCGCCCGACGTGCTGGCGCAGATACTCAACGGCCGCGCCGGGATTCACCACTTGTAGCGCTGCGATGCAGCTGGTGCGCTAGGGTTTTTATCTTGTGATCTGGGCATCGCGAGCGGTACGTGCCTAGCCACAGCAACAACCCATCGTTCTCCCTGAGCGTAGGCCCACAGGGCCGGAGTCGAAGTGCAGCGTGCGAGATTAAGTTCAAACGGCGGAGCCTGAAGTCGCGCTGCCCTTCGACTCCGCTTCGCTACGCTCAGGGTGAACGGTTTGGAGGCTGCGGTTTATTCACTGTGATCGGTTAAAAAGCGTCACCGCGCATAGTGCGAACTGGAATCGGCGCAGCCGCGCTCAGCGTGGATGCGCCAATGGAGAGCACCCACCTCTTTCAATCTCCGCAAAACCGCCTACTTCTTGCCCTTGGCCAGCGGCAGCTGCGCCTGCTGCCACGCGAGCACGCCGCCGCCCAGCATATGGACCTTGGTGAAGCCGGCCTTGACCAGCTGCTGCGAGGCCTTGACCGAGTTGCCGCGGCCGTCCTTGTCCATCACCACCACCGGCAGCTCGCGCGCCTTGGCCAGATCCTTGTTCGCCGGATCGAACTGGCTCATCAGCACGTGCTTGGCGCCGGGCACATGCATTTTCTCGAAGTCGACCACGGCCGACAGATCCACCAGCAGCGGGCTTTCGCGATTGATCAACAGCGTCAGGCCGGCGGGCGTGAGCACCTTGGTCTTGCTGAAAAGCTCGGTGATCTGCATGACGATCAGCGCCAGCAGCAGGATCGCGAACAGCGCGGCCAGCGCCGCGTGGTTGCCGATAAATTCGGGCAGCTTGTGCAGGAAATCGTTCATCGTGGTTCCACTGCCGCGTGAAGTGCGGCTGTTCGGGTAAACCGACGATTATACGGGCATGCGGCTCCGGCAGGCGGCCCGCCTGTCGGCGGCGCCTACTGCTGCTGCGTGAGGTCTGGCAGTCCGCTGGTCAGCCACCAGTGCCCGGTCGTTTCGTCGTAGCGCCAGGTCTGGCGGTCGATGATGCTGCGCTCGGACTGCGAGCTGACGTTGATCAGGTTGATATGCACGATCTGCCGCACCTGGTTTTCACCATCGGGGATGGGGCCATTGCCGGCGTCGTATCCGCTGACCTGCACCTGCTTGTATCGCGCCAGATCGAGTGCGCTGGGCGCGTGGTCGGCACGCGTTTTCGGATCGAGAAAAATCGTGGCGCTCTGGAAATCGCCCCAGCGTACCGTGCTGGCATAGGCCGTGAGCGTGGTGTTGAGCGTATCGGCGCGTTTCTGGGTGGCGCAGCCGGCCAGCGCAAGCAGGCCGACCAGGGCGAAGAAGCTCAGTACGCGGCGCATGATGGACTGCCTCGATCAGGGTGTCGGCGAAGGTTTCGCTGGTGCTCCACCTATTCTGCCGCAAGCGGCTGCCCGCGTCTGGTGTGTCCGCGCGCTCAGGCGCCGCGGCGCTTGGCGACGAAGCGCGCGCACAGCGTGGCGGCAGGCTTGCCGTGGTCGCCCGGCACCGCACAAACCACTTCGATGCGCGCCTTGCCGCGTGTTTCCAGCGTGCGGAAAAACGTCGCCCAGTCCGCCTGCGCCGAAAGCTTGGCCTCGCTGCGAAAATCGCGCACCACCGGTGTGAGGTAATGCACGCTGGATTCGCCCACGAACAGGTCGCAGTCCTCGCCGTGCCGGCGCAGGGCCAGCTCCACCAGCGCCCAGCCGTTGAGCGTCATCACGCTGACCAGGCTGCCGCCGAACGCGCTGCCCTTGTCGTTGACGTTGGGTGCGAGCGGAGCGAGCAGATCCAGATGGTCTTCATCGCAGTCCCCCAGCCGGATATCCATCGCCAGCGCCATGGGAATTTCATCGCGCATGAACTGCACCAGCTGCTTTGCCTGGCGGGCGAGGTTCTGCGTTGGGAGATCGATGGTGCTCACGTTGATGCTCTGTCCGTACGGGCGAATACCCGATTGTAGGGAGGTCGTTACACTTACGGGTAATGGCGAGACCTGGATGCGAGATGCATATGCAGCGGCAAAACCCCGCAGCTAGCGGGACACTGGCCGGCCGCACGCTGGTGATCACCCGTCCCGCCGGCACCGCCGCTGCCCTTGCGCGCAAGGTTCGCGCGTGGGGCGGCGTGCCGATGCTGCTGCCGGGTCTTTCGCTTCGCGGCGCGTCCGATCAGGCCTCTGCACGCAGCGTCTTTGAGCAGGCGCTTGCCGACGACCTGCTGATTTTCACCAGCCCGGCGGCGGTAGCCTTCGCCGCCGCACTTTCGCCGTTGCTGACGTCATCCATCGTTTTTGCCGTGGGTCACGGTACAGCGCGTGCTTTGCAGAGGCATGGCATCAGCGCACCGCTGGTGCCCGCGCGGCAGGACAGCGAGGGCCTGCTCGATCATCCGGCCTTGCGCGAGCTGGCCGGCCAACAGATTGCGCTGATTGGTGCCCCCGGCGGTCGCGGCCTGCTGGGCGAGCAGCTGGTGATGCGCGGCGCGCAGTTGCGCGAGGTGCACGTGTACCGGCGCGTGGCGCCGCGGCTCGATCGTCGCCACGTCGATGCGCTGCTGCAGTTGCCAAGCTCGGCGCTCGTTTTGCTGTCGAGCGCCGAGGCGCTGAATCATCTTT
>CBAAAD010000326.1:0-4151 GCA_964658785.1 uncultured Methylobacterium sp. | reverse complement strand
ATACTGGCTTCCGCCTGGGAGTGGGATGTCAAACCCGAAAATGCTGAAGACCATCCGCTGGTTTTCACGCCTCCGGTGGCGAAGGATCACGGGCGTACCATCACGGGTAAAGTTGCCAACGAATTTACCGTCGACAAACTTTCCGACACGGCATCATTCGTGGGAATTGATGGGCGCGCCTATGCCGCTGTCGTTACCGATGACCCAAAGGCGGTGCTGACACAGCGTACTCATCCGGGAGACTCGCGCGTTGCGGTACCGCGAAAGCAATGGCATTTCATGCCTTCAAGGGATACTCGGCCGTCGACCGATATTGAACTCAAGGGAGGATTCAAACCCGGGCTGATTTACGAGCTGACTTACATGGCGCGGGATCCGTACGTCGTCGGGACGGGACTTGCGGGTATTCGCGATCTGCTGTCGTGGTTCCGGGCGCATCCTTTCGCGGGCCTGCCGCCACCGAAGCATGTGCTGCTCTTTGGCGCGAGTCAGACCGGGCGACTCATTGCCCAGATGCTTTACGACGGCTTCGATCTCGACGAGAAAAACAGGCTTGTATTTGATGGCGCGCTGAGCCTGGTAGCGGGAAGTGGCAGAGGCAGCTTCAATCATCGATTTGCCTTTCCCACGCGCGCTGCAAATCTGGTGGTGGACAGAGATTACCCCACCGATCTTTTCCCCTTTACCACCACAGACGAACACGACAACGAGACGAAGCAAACCGGCTCGTTGTTGGCGCGTGCACGAGATGCCAGCGGCAGCAGTCCCAAACTTTTCCTGGTCAATAAATCAACGGAATTCTGGGGGCGCTCGGCGTCACTGTTGCAGACGACGCCGGATGGCAGTGCAGACGTGGCAGAAGATGAGAACACTCGCCGCTACCTGCTGACCGGGATGCAGCATGTCATCACTCCGGGCCCGAATCGCGACAACACCGCAAACTGCTCTGATCCGATAGATGACAACCCCACCCTGCGCGCGTTACTGCTCGATCTGGATCGCTGGGTTCGTGATGGCTCGTTGCCGCCACCGGACGCGTATCCGAACCTCGCGAACGGTACGCTGGTTTCTGCAGCGGAGTATCAAAAGATGTTTCCGGCGCATATTGGCCTGAATCCGCCTGGCGATCTTTTCGTCCCGGAACGCCTCAATTTCGGTGACCTTTTCAATACTCAGGGTATCGTTGACCGACTGCCACCGACACCCGGCAAGCCTTTCACGGTATTGGTCCCCAAGCCCAATGCGGACGGTAACGATATCGCCGGATTGCGGCCGGTCGAAGTGACGGTTCCGCTTGGCACCTATACCGGCTGGAATCCCGGCAGCACCGAGTCGGGATTTGCCTGGGCGTTTGACCGGTTCCAGGGATCTTTTCAACCGTTCGCCCGTAACGAAGTGGAGCGTGCGGCGGCCGGCGATCCCCGTCCGTCGCTCGCTGCACGCTACGCATCGAAAAACGCCTTCATCGAACAGACTCGAAAGGCGGCGGACAAAGCCGTGGTAGCCCATCAACTGCTGCCTGAAGATGAGGATGCCGTCGTTGCATCACAAGCGGCTTTCTACGATCGAATCATGGCTCATTCGCCGAGCGACCTGAGTTGCCGATATCTGTGGCCCATCAAGTTCCCTTGAACACGTCTTCTCTTGCATCGAGCAGCTATTGCCCGGACGAGGTATTCGATTCCGGGAATGTATGCAGCATGGTCAGGTCGCGAACGAATTGATTGACGGAGTTTCTGCGCTCGCTCTCGTCGGTCAAGCGCAATAGATACGACGGATGCACGGTGGCGAAAGCCGATATTCCGCTATCGAGGGTGAACCACTGGCCGCGCTCTTCGAGCAGGCGAAAGCTTTTTCCGAAGATGGCCTGCGCTGCCATCGCTCCAAGGCAGACGATGGTCTTTGGCGCAACGCGCTGAATTTCGGCGAGCAGCCACGGTCGGCACGCCGACTGCTCGGAGGCGTTGGCGCGTGAGTGGATGCGGCGCTTGCCGCGCGGTTCGAACTTGAAGTGCTTTACGGTGTTGGTGATGTAAAGCCGACTGCGTTCGACGCCAGCCTGGGCCAGCGCCTGATCGAACAACTGGCCGGCCGGTCCGATGAAGGGCCGACCGGCCAGATCCTCCTGATCGCCCGGCTGCTCGCCGATCACCATGATGCGTGCGTTGTCGGGGCCTTCGCCGAAAACCGTCTGCGTGGCCGGCTCCCACAGCGGACACGCTCGGCATTGCGCTGCAGCGGCGCGCAGTTCGGCGACGCTGCCCTGCGGCAGCGGCACGGTCACGCGTTCCGCTGGCGCGGGAATATGTTTCTTCGGCAAGGTTGGCGCCTTCTGCACCATCGCATCCATGCGCGCGGAGGCGTCGCGGATCAGGCCGGGAATCAGCGCGGTCTCGGGCATGTTTTTCCAGTAGCGCACCGGCATTTCGTTCTTCATCGCCTGCACTTTCAGCCGGGCGGGGTTGAAGATATTGGCGAAGTACGTCAGCCACAGATCTTCCAGCGCATCCTCGTTCGGCGCGTCGGCCTTCTGCGCGCCGGCACCGAAGCTGATGGTTTCGCCGTTCCAGTGCGCGCTGCGTGTTGGGGTGAGTATCGACCAGTGCATGCCGGCGAAGCGGCGCACAAAGAACGGCGCCACCCGGGGAAGGATGTCATGCGACGGTTCGAACCACGCAATGAATACCGAACCCTCTGCCCTCTTCACCTCGCGAAAGCGCACGAACGCCTTCATCTTGTGCATGTCGCGCCGCACGGCCTTGGCCGCGAGTTCGCACCACGCCACGTCGTCATCGCTGGCGATATGCAGCAGCTGACGTTCACCGTGGGTGATGCGCCAGAGCATGCGATACAGCACGGCGTGGCGGCGCGCATCGGCATGCGCCAGCACTGTATTGGCAAGGCTCAGAAACTCACGCGGCACCGTGCCGGCCGGCTTGGCCGCAGGCGATGGCGGCGAAGCCGGCGATGATTCCGCCGGCAGCAGGCCGCCGGCATCGCCAACCTGCCAGTGCACGTCCGAAGGCAGCACGCCGGCGGCCAGCAGCGCACGCGCCTGGCCACGCCATTCGGACAAATCACTCCCATCGTGCAGAACGACGAGACGCATCAGTGGCCGAACAGGTCAGCCTGGCGCGGCGTGCTGTCGAGGTGGCGAAGCGCACCGCTTTCGCTGTCCACGCGCGGGCGGTGATCGATGGTGGCAACGAACGGCGCAACCTTGCGCACCGGCACGCGCAGCTTCACCAGATCCGCGTAGCGCAGCTTGCGATGCATACGCATGTCGATCAGCCGCTGCACCGTGCGCACGCCCAGGCCCGGCACGCGCAGCAGCATCTCTTTGGGCGCGCGGTTGAGGTCGACCGGAAACTGCTCGCGATGGCGCAGCGCCCAGGCCATCTTCGGATCGACGTCCAGATCGAGCATGCCGCTGTCGTTCGCCGGCGCGATCTCTTCGACATTGAAACCGTAGAAGCGCATCAGCCAGTCCGCCTGGTACAACCGATGCTCGCGCACCAGCGGCGGCGGGCGCAGCGGCAGCGCTTTGGACGCATCGGGAATCGGGCTGAAGGCCGAGTAATACACGCGCTTGAGCTTGTAGTTGGCGTAGAGGTTCGTGCTGCTGGTGAGCACGTCGCGATCGCTCGACGCATCGGCGCCGACAATCATCTGCGTGCTCTGTCCGGCCGGCGCAAAGCGCGGCGCCTTCTTTTCCGCCTTCGCCTCGTCGATACCCATGCGCAGGCGGCCCATCGCACGACGGATATCGCGCAGATCCTTTTCCGGCGCCAGCGCCTTCAGCCCACCTTCGGTCGGCATCTCCACGTTGATACTCAGTCGATCGGCCCAGCGGGCCGCATCGGACAGCAGTTCGGGCGACGCATCGGGAATCGTCTTGAGATGGATGTAACCGCCGAAGCGGTGATCGACGCGCAGGCTGCGCGCCACCTGCACCAGCATCTCCATCGTGTAGTCGGACGACTGGATGATGCCCGAGGAAAGAAACAGGCCTTCGATGTAGTTGCGCCGATAAAAGTCCATCGTCAGCTGCACGACCTCTGCCACGGTGAAACGCGCGCGCTGCACGTTGCTGGTACGCCGGTTGATGCAGTAGGCGCAATCGTAGACGCAGAAGTTGGTCAGCAGAATCT
>CBAAAD010000325.1:0-4158 GCA_964658785.1 uncultured Methylobacterium sp. | reverse complement strand
CAGTGATGACTTACACCTTGTTGGAACACCGTTAAGGGCGACTACTCGAACAGGAAACGTGTGCGTCATGCGACATGATCTTTAGGCAACAGATCTCACGTCTCACTGTGCCTGACTTCCACAGCTGGCCCGACTACCACTTCTACGACGTGCGCCGCGCCAAGGAAGGCTACGAGGAAAATCTGCAGGACGGCAAGACCGACGACAAAGGCCATGCCGAGTTCAATCTCGACCTGAAGAAATATGCGGATGCCACCTACCAGCTGTATTTCCTCAGCAAGGCCTACGAGGCCGAGGGCGGTCGCAGCGTGGCGGCCGCCGCGCAGACGCTGGTATCGCGCAACGACTGGCTGGTCGGCTACAAGGCGGTCGACAATCTCGACTACGTCAAGCGGGACAGCCCGCGCACGGTGCATCTGGTGGCGATCAATCCGCAGGCGAAAGCCTTCGCACTCAGCGACCTGAAGGCACAGCTGATCGAGCGGCGGTTTGTGTCGGTGCTGACCAAGCAGGATTCGGGCGTCTACAAATACGACTCCAAGCTCAAGGAAATCGCGATCAGCGAGCAGCCGCTGGCGATTCCCGCGGCCGGTCTCGACTACGCGCTGCCCACCGACAAGCCGGGCAACTACGCGCTGGTGATCCGTCGTTCGGCCGATCGCACCGAAGTGAATCGGGTGGAATATTCCGTCGCGGGCGACGCCAACATCTCGCGCTCGCTCGATCGCAACGCCGAACTGCAGCTCAATCTCAGCAAGCAGGATTACGCCCAGGGCGAGCCGGTGGAAATCGCCATCCGCGCGCCGTATGCCGGCAGCGGCCTGATCACCATCGAGCGCGACAAGGTCTACGCCCACGCCTGGTTCCATGCCGATACCACCAGCTCGGTGCAGCACATCACGGTGCCGGCGGATTTTGAGGGCAACGGCTATATCAACGTGCAGTACATCCGCGATCCGTCCTCGGATGAGGTATTCATGAGCCCGCTGAGCTACGGCGTGGTGCCGTTCTCGGTGAACCTGGACGCACGGCGGAATCCGATCACGGTAGACTCGCCGGCGCTGGTCAAGCCTGGTCAGACGCTGACGCTCAAGCTGCATTCGACCCAGCCGACCAAGGCCGTGGTGTTTGCGGTGGACGAGGGCATCCTGCAGGTGGCGCGTTACAAGCTCGGCGACCCGCTAAAGTTCTTCTTCCGCAAGCGCATGCTGCAGGTCGGCACGTCGCAGATCCTCGACCTGATCCTGCCGGACTTCGAGAAGCTGATGGCGATGGCCGCGCCGGGCGGCGATGCCGACGGCGCCATCGGCCGCCAGCTGAACCCGTTCAAGCGCAAGCGCGACAAGCCGGTGGTGTACTGGTCCGGCATCGTCGACGTCGACGGCGAAAAGGATTTCAGTTACACCGTGCCCGATTACTTCAACGGCAAGCTGCGCGTGATGGCGGTGTCCGTATCGCCCGACCGCATCGGCACGTTCGAAGGCGCAACCACGGTGCGCGGCGATTTCGTGCTGTCGCCCAATGTGCCCACCACGCTGGCGCCCGGCGACGAGGCCGAAGTCAGCGTCGGCGTGGCCAACAACCTCACCGGCCTCAACGGCAAGCAGGTGCCGGTGGCGGTAACGCTGAAAACCGGACCGCAGCTGCAGGTGATCGGCAATGCCACGCAGAGCCTGATCCTGGGCGAGATGCGCGAAGGCGTGGCGATTTTCCACGTCAAGGCTACTCGCACGCTGGGCTCGGGCAATCTCGCCTTCAGCGCCGGCTACGGCGACAAGTCGGCCAGGCAGAGCGTGGACCTTTCGGTGCGGCCCGCCTCGGCGTATCGCACCCAGGTCGACGTGGGCCTGGTCGATGCGCACAGCAAGGTGGAGCTGCCCGATCTGCGCAAACTCTACGACGCCTACGCCTCGCGCGACGCGGCGATCTCGACCCTGCCGGTCGTGCTGGCCGAGGGCCTGACCAGCTATCTGGTGAACTACCAGAACTACTGCAGCGAGCAGCTGATCAGCGCAGCGATGCCGCGACTGGTGGTGGCAAAGTGGCCGGTGGTACCGGTTTTCGCCCACGTCCTGCAACCGGGGTTCAGCGAGAAAAAGATCAGCAACGACGAGGCGCTGGCCCAGTTCCTCGACGCGCTGCATTCGCGTCAGAACGGGCAGGGCGGCTTCGGCGTGTGGTCGGCTACGCCGGACTCCGAGCCGTTCGTGTCCGCGTATGCGATGCATTTCCTGCTTGAGGCGCGCGACCGCGGCGTGACCGTGCCGGCTGACATGCTCGATGCCGGCAACAAGTACCTGCATCAGCTGGCGGCGGATGAGAGCCTCGATTCACTCGATGCCCTGCGTCAGCGCGCCTATGCGGTGTACCTGCTGACCCGCCAGGGCAACGTCACCACCAACGATCTGGCGGCGGTGCAGAAGCGTCTGCAGGAGGCGTTTCCGAATGACTGGAAGAGCGATCTCGCGGCGGCATGGCTGGCCGCCTCGTATGAGATGCTCAAGCAGGACAAGGAGGCCAATCAGCTGATCGCCGGTCCGCAGAAAGCGCTGGAGCGCAAGCTGGACAAGGACGCTTACGTTTACCAGTACTACTACGATCCGCTCACCCGCGACGCCAGCGTGCTGTACCTGCTGTCGAAGTATTTCCCTGATCGGGCCAAGGCGCTGTCGCCGCAGGTGATGGAAAACATTACCTGGCCACTGGCGCACAACCGCTTCAATACGCTGTCGTCGGCGATGACGATTCTGGCCATGGACGCGTATGCCACGCAGAGCGCGGGCGAGCTCGACAAGCTGGCCATCGACGAGGTGCACGGGGACGGTACGGTCAAGTCGATCGCGGCCATTCAAGGCAGCCTGCTGCAGGCCGGAAGCTGGAGTGCGGCCACGGCGAAACTGCGTTTCTCCAACGGCAGCAGCCTGCCGGCGTGGCGCGTGGCCAGCCAGGGCGGCTACGACACGGACGCGCCAAGCAAGGCGATCAAGGACGGCATGGAAATCGTGCGTGACTACACCGACAGCAAGGGCAAGCCGCTCGATCAGATCACTGTGGGCGAGGAGATAGACGTCCATATCAAGATCCGCGCGACCGGCAGCGATGGCGTTGGCCATGTCGCCATTGTTGATCTGCTGCCCGGTGGCTTCGAGCCGGTGATCGATCCGCCGCCGCCGGTCACCGACCAGCAGGCATCCGATACGAATAGCGAAGCCGACCAGGGCGGCGACAGCGAGGTGAAGCCGACGGCGTTCCGTTCACCGGTCGGACTGTCCAGCTCGACCTGGCGGCCGGAGTATGCGGACATCCGCGAGGATCGCGTGGTGATCTACGGCACGGCCACGCCGGACGTGCGCGAGTTCGTCTATCGCATCAAGGCCAGCAATGCGGGCAAGTTCATCGTGCCGCCGGCCTACGGCGAATCGATGTACGACCGCAGCGTGCAGGCGCGTTCGCCCGGTGGCGGCGTGCTGACCGTGGTCAGCAAGTCGCCGTAAGTTCGAACGTTTCGCCCGGTTCCCGACGCTGACTGTCTTCGGGAACAGGGCGAAACGCCAACGCCATTTATGAAGAAAGCGCCTCCCATCCATATCGTCAGCCAGATCGTTCGCTGGCTGATTGGCTGGCAGAACTGGCTGGTCGGCTTCGCGCTGATCGCCCTCGTTCTGATCGGCTGCCGGCTCTGGCCACATCCGCGTCTGCGCGACTGGCTGCCGTCCTCCACGGCGGTCTACGACGATCACGATCGGTTGATGCGGCTGACCCTGGCCAGCGATGACCGCTATCGACTGTGGGTGCCTCTGCAGGCGATTTCGCCGCAGCTGAAAGACGCCGTGCTGCTGCACGAGGATCGCTGGTTCTACTGGAATGCCGGCTTCAACCCGTATGGACTGGCGCGCGGTGCATTGGTGACCTACGTGCGCCACGGCGATCCGCAGGGCGGTTCGACGGTCACCATGCAGCTGGCCCGGCTGCTGTGGAAACTCAATACGCGTTCGCCGCTGGGCAAGCTCAAGCAGGTGGCGCGCGCCGTGCAGCTGGAGTTGTTCTATTCGAAGCGGCAGATTCTCGAGGCGTATCTCAACGACGCGCCGTACGGTCGCAACGTCGAAGGCGTCGGCGCGGCCAGTCTGGCCTACTTCAATAAATCGGCGGCCGCGC
>CBAAAD010000324.1:0-4170 GCA_964658785.1 uncultured Methylobacterium sp. | reverse complement strand
GTTCCGTCGAGGCAAGCGGCTGTTTGTGGGCATTGC
Source organism: uncultured Methylobacterium sp. (assembly GCA_964658785.1). Taxonomy (GTDB): domain Bacteria; phylum Pseudomonadota; class Gammaproteobacteria; order Xanthomonadales; family Rhodanobacteraceae; genus Rhodanobacter. The sequence goes on along the minus strand of CBAAAD010000324.1, from coordinate 4,134 downwards.
CGACCCCATGCAGTCGCATGCGCTGGACGAGATGAAGTTCCACTCCAACTGCATGGTGGAGCCGATTCTGGTCGAGCGCGGCGCGCTGACCCGGGTGATCGAGAGCCTGCTGAACAATATGCGGGACACCATGCCCGACCTGGGCGGCGGCGATCTCGAAGGGCTGGATCTGGAAGGCGGCGAAGACGAAGCCGAACAGACCGGCATCGACGCGAACGCCAACGACGATGCTCCTGTCGTCAAGTTCATCAACAAGATTCTGGTGGACGCGATCCGTCGCGGCGCATCGGACATCCATTTCGAGCCTTTCGAAACGCAGTATCGCGTTCGTCTGCGCATGGACGGCATGCTCAAGGCCGTGGCGAGCCCGCCGATGAAGATGGCCAACCGCATCTCGTCGCGCCTGAAAGTGATGGCGCAGCTCGATATCGCCGAAAAACGCACGCCGCAGGATGGCCGCATCAAGCTCAATCTTTCCAAGACCCGCGCGATCGATTTCCGCGTGAGCACCCTGCCGACGCTGTTCGGCGAAAAGATCGTGCTGCGTATCCTGGATGGCTCGTCGGCCAAGATCGGCATTGAAAAGCTGGGCTATGAGCCGGAGCAGCAGAAGCTTTACATCGACGCCATCCACAAGCCCTACGGCATGGTGCTGGTCACCGGCCCGACCGGCTCGGGTAAAACGGTCTCGCTGTACACCGGCCTGAACATGCTCAACACCGCCGAACGCAACATCTCGACCGTGGAAGATCCGGTCGAAATCCGCGTCGAGGGCATCAACCAGGTCCAGCAGAACGTCAAGCGCGGCATGACCTTCGCCAGCGCCTTGCGCTCGTTTCTGCGACAGGATCCCGATGTGATCATGGTCGGCGAAATCCGCGACCTGGAAACCGCCGAAATTGCCATCAAGGCGGCGCAGACCGGTCACATGGTGCTGTCCACGCTGCATACCAATGACGCCGCGCAGACCATCGCGCGCCTGATGAACATGGGTATCGCGCCCTACAACATCACCTCGTCGGTCACGCTGATCATCGCCCAGCGTCTGGCGCGGCGCCTGCATGACTGCAAGAAGCCGCAGGACCTGCCGGCCGAGGTGCTGCTGAAAGCGGGCTTCACTCAGGAAGACATCGACTCGGGCATGGTCATCTACGAAGCAGTTGGCTGCGACGGTTGCAACGAAGGCTACAAGGGCCGCGTCGGTATCTACCAGGTGATGCCGATGCTTGAGGACATCCAGAAGATCGTTCTCAAAGGCGGCAACGCGCTGCAGATCGCTGAAGTCGCGAAGGCCGCAGGCATCAACGATCTACGCGCTTCGGCCATGCTGAAGGTGAAAAACGGCTTTACCAGCCTGGCGGAAATCGATCGGGTGACCAAGGATTAGGCCATAGGCGGCAACAGCGCGGGTTGTTGAACTTGCGCACGCTGCACGGTTTGCAAGTATGAAAGTAAGATAGATTTAGACGGTAACCGGCCGATTTGCACAGTCGGCGGGTTTGAGCTGGACCACAGGGGAACAGGTATGGCCACGGCTAATACGGCAGTAACCAAGGCACGCGCTCTCGGTGCTCAGCGTGCTGAAGTCAGCAAACAGACCACCTACGACTGGGTGGCGCTGGACAAGCGCGGCAAGCGCATGAAAGGCGACATGCCGGCGAAAAATGCCTCGCTGGTCAAGGCAGAGCTGCGCCGCCAGGGCATGAACCCGCAAACCGTGCGCGAACGCTCCAAACCCTTGTTCGGTGCAACCGGCAAAAAGATCAAGCCGGGCGACGTGGCTATTTTCAGCCGCCAGATCGCCACCATGATGGCCTCGGGCGTGCCGATGGTGCAGTCGTTCGACATCATTGCGGACGGCCAGAAAAACATCCGCTTCAAGAACATGTTGCTCGATGTCAAACAAAGCATCGAAGGTGGCGCTGCCCTGCACGAGGCGTTGGGCCAGTATCCGGTGCAATTCGATGAGCTTTATTGCAACCTTGTCCACGCGGGCGAAACCTCGGGCGTTTTGGACACCGTGCTGGATACTGTCGCCACCTACAAGGAACGCACGGAAGCGCTGAAGAAGAAGATCAAGAAGGCCCTGTTCTACCCCATGATGGTGCTGGCGGTGGTCTTTGTGGTCATCCTGATCATGCTGCTGTTCGTGGTGCCCGTATTCGCCAAGACCTTCGAAGACGCCGGCGCCCAGCTGCCCGCACCCACCCAGTTGCTGGTTGATGCCTCCAAGTTCATGCAGAGCTACTGGTGGGTGGTGATTGGCATTATCGGCGGCAGCATTGCTGCCATCGTGATTGCAAAAAAGCGCTCGCCGAAGTTTGCGCATTTCCTGGATCGGGTGGCATTGAAGATGCCCGTGATGGGAGACATCGTCCGCAACTCGGCCATTGCCCGCTTCGCACGCACGCTGGGCGTAACCTTTCGCGCCGGTGTGCCGCTGGTTGAGGCGCTTGACGCCGTAGCCGGCGCCACCGGCAGCATTGTTTACGGCGATGCCGTGCGCCAGATGCGCGAAGACATCGCGGTAGGACATCAGCTGCAGATGGCCATGAAGCAAACCAGCCTGTTTCCCAACATGGTGGTTCAGATGGTGGCGATTGGTGAGGAGTCGGGCGCGCTGGACAACATGTTGTTCAAGGTCGCCGAGTTTTACGAGAGCGAGGTTGAAAACGCCGTCGATACGCTTTCAACGTTGCTCGAACCACTCATCATGGTGGTACTGGGCACGCTGGTAGGCGGCATCGTGGTTGCGCTGTATCTGCCGATCTTCAAGCTGGCCGGCACATTCTGAAATTCGTTGTTCCGGAACGCCGCAGAGTTGCCAGTGAATGGCGAGTCTGCGGCGTTTTTTTAGCTCAGGACTAGGTCATGCCCGAAATGCCGCTGGTTATCTGGATAGCCTTTGCCGGCGTGCTTGGCTTGCTGGTGGGAAGTTTTCTCAATGTGGTGATCCTGCGCCTGCCCGAGCGCATGGCGGCAGCCTGGGAGCAGGAAGCCCGCGACGTACTGGCGTTGCAAGCCGAGCCGGCACCGTTGCCACCGGGCATCGTGCGCGAGCCGTCGCACTGCCCGCAGTGCAAGCACAGGCTGTCGGCGCTGGATAACATTCCGCTGTTTGGCTGGCTGCTGCTGAAGGGGCGCTGCCGCTACTGCCAGACGAAAATTTCGATCCAGTATCCGCTGGTGGAATTGTTGAGTGGCGTGCTCAGCGCCGTAATCGTCTGGAAACTGGGCCCGTCATGGCCAGCCCTGGCCGGCCTGATGCTGACCTGGACACTGATTGCGCTATCGGGCATCGATTTTCGTACGCAACTGCTGCCGGACCAGCTGACTTTTCCGCTGCTTTGGGCGGGACTACTGCTGGCCCTTTTGCCGATGTTTGTTACTGCACCGTCGGCCATTATGGGTGCGGCTATTGGCTATCTGAGCCTGTGGAGCGTCTACTGGCTTTTCAAGCTGCTGACTGGCAAGGAAGGCATGGGCTATGGCGACTTCAAGCTGCTGGCAGCACTCGGCGCCTGGATGGGACCGGTGTCACTGCTGCCCATCGTTCTGCTTTCTTCCCTGATTGGAGCCCTGGTGGGAGGGGCTTTGATCGTATTGCGCAAGCGCGACAGCCAGATACCGATGCCGTTCGGCCCGTTTATTGCGGCGGCGGGCTGGGTCTGGTTCGTGGCCGGCGATCGCCTTCTGCAAGGCTATCTGCAGCTATCCGGTCTGCGATGAACAGGCCGATGAACACGCTGGTGATCGCATTGACCGGTGGAATCGCCGCCGGCAAGAGCGCCGTGTCTCATCGATTTGAAGCATTGGGTGTGCATGTGTACGACGCCGACGTGGCGGCACGCGCGGTCATCGCGCCCGGCACTGCGGGGCTGGCCGCGGTGGTTGAGGCTTTTGGCGCGGGGGTGCTCGACCCTGCGGGAGCGCTTGACCGCCGCGCCATGCGCCAACGCGTGTTTGCCGACCCGGCCGTGCGAAGCACGCTGGAGGCGATTATCCATCCGCGGGTGCGCGACTGGCTGCGCGAGCGCGTTGCTGCGGAAACGGGCCCCTATTGCCTGCTGGCGATTCCGTTGCTCGCCGAAAACATCAGCCACTATCGCTGGATCAAGCACGTTTTACTGGTGG
>CBAAAD010000323.1:0-4172 GCA_964658785.1 uncultured Methylobacterium sp. | reverse complement strand
TGGCGTAGCGCCGAGCGCGCTGTAGTGCGGATGCGGTGAGAGCATGACTTCTTGGCGAAGTCCACAATGGCTGGCGAAGCTTGACCACGCAAAGGTCGTCGGATCGTCCGTCATGCGGGCACGGACGGGATTGAGATCGATATAGCGGTGGCAGTGCAACACATACCTTTCGCTGTCGACCAGGCTGGCCTTGTAGCGGCATTCCCACAATGATCCGGTACGCCGATGACGGGCGTTGAATTGTCCGACGTAGCCGCGTCCGAATTTTTGCATCAGGCGAGAAACCGCGCCGATGTCAGGCGGCGTGGTCAGCAAATGAACGTGATTGTCCATCAGAACATAAGCGTGCAGTCTGCAGCCTGTATCCAGCAGTGCTTCGCCCAGCAAGGTGAGATAGCGTCGTCTATCGTTCTCGTCGAGAAAGCAGCGAGCGGTTGTTGCCGCGCTGGACGACGTGTTGCGGAATGCCGGGCAGGTCGAGTCGTGGTTGTCTGGCAATGGTTCGAGCATGGACGTGAGCGCGTATTCTCAATAGCGTCGGCGACAGTGTTTTGTCGGCGTCAGCCGTGCGTTTGTTTGAAAGTCAACCTGACCCCGTTTCTTGACCCCGGCTAGGTCGCGAAGCACCCGTGCGGCGATGGCGATGCGCAAGCCTGAGCGAACTCATCGATCAGCTGCGCCACCCCAGTCCACAAGTGCTTGATGAACTGGCTCTACCGGCATAAAACGTGGGGAAACCTCAGAAGCTGACCCCGTTTCAGGAATCCAGCCCTCTTCCGGGAAGTGAAAAGCTAACGCGATGAGCGCGCCATCTTCCATCAGAACCATCGGTCTATTCGCCTACGACGACATGCAGATATTGGACCTCGCCGGTCCCCTGGACGTGTTCGGCGGCGCGAACTCGTTTGCGCACTTCGCACCACCCTACGAGCTTTGCGTCATCGGTCTGCGGGCTGGCGCAGTGCGCACGGAGAATGGATTGTCCGTAGTGCCTGCGCGCACGCTGGGCGACGCGCCGCCGCTGGACACGCTGCTGATACCGGGCGGCATCGCCGCACGCCTGGTCCTCCCTGGCGATGCGCGCTTGCTTGACTGGTTGCGCGAACGCGCAAAGGATACGCGGCGCATCGTCTCGGTTTGCACAGGTGTGTACGCGCTGGCGGCGGCCGGTTTGCTTGATGGCCGCCGCGTCACGACGCACTGGCGTTTTGCCGACGACCTCGCGTGCCGCCATCCCGCCTTGCGTGTCGAGACGGATCGGCTGTTCCTGCGCGACGGCCGCTTTGCCACGTCCGGCGGGCTAACCGCTGGAATGGACCTGGCGCTGGCGCTGGTGGAGGAAGACCTCGGCGCGTCAATTGCGCTCGATGTCGCCCGGCAGATGGTGATGTACATGAAGCGGCCCGGCAACCAGACGCAGTTTTCCATGCCACTTGCCGCGCAGGTGCAGGGCGGCAGCCGCATGGGCGCCCTAGTGGAATGGCTGCTGGCGCATCTGGACGAAGATATCGGTATGGAACGCATGGCCGAGCAGGTGGCGATGAGCGCCCGGCATTTCCGTCGCGTATTCGCCGAGACGTTTAGCATGACGCCCGCGCGTTTCGTCGATAAGCTGCGGCTCGAGCAGGCGTGCATACGATTGACGCAGGGCAGCGCACCGATTGGGCGTATAGCGTCCGGCGTGGGCTTCAACAGTGCGGATGCGTTTCGCCGCGCGTTCCGCGCCCGTTACGGCGTGACGCCGAACGAGTACCGTGAACGCTTTTCCGCCTGAGGTATGGCCGGATACGTCGGCTTTCTGTCCGTCGCGGCTCTTATCGATTCCAGAGAATCCCCCCATCCTTTCTTGCCTGAGAACAAGCATGTTTTCGAAGTGTCTTTGCTTGATGTTGTTGGTCATTTCATTCTCCGCCAGTGCAGTTATCATTCGTGACGATGTCGATGACGCGAAGTATCACGTGCCGGATGCCGAACTGCCTGCACTCGCCGATATACCGACGGAAGGACAAGGCGTATTGATCGATCCGCGGTGGGTAATCACGGCGGCACATGCGGTGACATGGCAATCCGGCGGCGTCAACGAGGTGAGCATCAATCATGTCCCTCGGCATATTGAACGTGTTGTGCTTTATCCGGGCTACCAGAAACTTCCTCAGCCGCTTATCGACAAGGCACTAAAGACCAACGACGCGACGCAGATTATCGCGTTTCTTGCGGCATCGAACGACGTCGCTTTGTTGAAATTGAGTGAGCCGGTCACCGATGTAGCGCCGATTGTCATCTACCGAAAAAACGACGAACTGGGAAAGACCGTAAAAATCGTGGGCAAGGGCGCGACCGGCACGGGAGCGAGCGGGCAGGATGCCAGCGGTGCGCATCGCACAGTTCTCCGTCGCGCATTCAACACGATCAATGGTGTCCAAGACCGATGGCTCTGCTACACATTCCATAAGCCACCCTCAGCGTTGCCACTGGAAGGCATATCGGGCGATGGCGACAGCGGCGGCCCCTTGCTCATCCAGGTCAGAGGCCAATGGCAAGTGGCCGGATTGGTTTCCTGGAAACGTGGGAAAGACAATTCAATCCTGCTCCACCCAGGCTTTTATGGCCAAACCAACTACAACGTCCGCCTGAGCCACTACGCGAACTGGATTGATAGCGTGATTCTTAGCGACAAAGCGCGAGGTGGTGTTAGCGCCGTGGATGGCAAGAGCTGACAAGGCCGTAGCAAATAAGGGGTCAGGTTCATTTGATTCGGCTAGCAAAATGAACCCAAAACGAGGTCAGGTTCACTAACTAACGATCATTTGAAGTATTACGGGCTGGTCGATGTTCGGGGCGAACGCCGGCGCGCTGTTTGAAATCGATGACGGCAAAACAGTTACGGTGCTGGCGCTGCGGCACCATCGCGAAGACGATTACCACTGATGCTGCAACTGCCGGGTAAGCCTACGTTGTCTCCCTTTGTTCGACCCTTGTGTTCTGACAACACTGCAGGATTTTAATGGCCGCGATCATCGTGCTGGCGTTACACCTCGCGATCATTGCGTTCAACGTGGCGGGCTTGGTGCTGATTCCGTTCGGCGCGTGGCTCGGCTGGCGTTGGGTGCGTGAATTCTGGTGGCGGCTGGTGCACCTGCTCAGCCTCGCTGTCGTAGCGATTCAAGCCATGCTGGGACAAGCCTGTTTTTTGACCATCTGGCAGGACGAGCTTTCCGGAACCACGCACGTGCAGCCAATGATCGAGCAGTGGATCAACGGTTTGATCTACTGGGACCTGCCGCTCTGGGTATTTGCCGCTGCGTACGTTGCGTTGTTCGTTTATGTGGTCGCGCTGTGGATATGGGTGCGGCCAAATCACTGAGTTTTGTCAGCGATGGTCTTGTGTACTTATCTGAGCGTGAACTCGGCCTCGTTTCATCGACTGGCAGCCGCGTTTTGATGCAACGTCGGTAGGCCGCGGAGGATGACGCATGAAACGTTTGCTGCACTGGGCGTTGTCGCTCGCCACACCCCATAGTGTTCTGGCCGATCCGTGCATCGACAGCAGTCCGTCCAAGCTTGAAGCGCGGTTGCGGCAGCGTTTTGCTGATGAGCGTCTACCCGTCGCCACAGACTCAGCCAAAGAGAATCGGATGGAACGCGGGAGAGAGGGAAAATGCCTTCTGGCGGCTCGCCTCGATTTGATGGTGACGGACGCAAAGACTTTGTGTTGCTTATGCCATCCGTTAAACATCGCAGGGCGTATCGGCTTGTCGCTTCGTTTCGCCGATCTCAAGGATGGCATGTGACGACAATTGAAAGGGCATCAGATTACGAGTTCGCCAACTTTGCGATCGACCGCGCGCCTGCCAATCTCTAATTGCAAAGAGATACATTCGATTTCGTTCCCGCGCCGGCGAAAGTTGAACGGTTCCATGCAAAGCACAGCGGCTTTTACCTGGGCATTCTGGAAGGCGCGGCGTATGCGTATTTTCTGAATCACGGACGCTGGCTACACCTTCATTCGATCGACTGACATCGCAAATTTGACGGCGATGCAGCGCGGGCGTAAAGCCGCACGCAGTCCACGAGGTGGTTGATGAGCCCCATGACGCGCTTGTGATCGCGGCTGTCGCCGTTGCTGTATTGAATGCCGTAGTTTGTGCTGCGATTGCACTGAGTTCCTACTA
>CBAAAD010000322.1:0-4183 GCA_964658785.1 uncultured Methylobacterium sp. | reverse complement strand
GCGTATGACGAGCGTGGGCCAGACTTGCGGAAGACATGGGCGACCTCCTGACGGCAGTTTGGGATGGCGCGGCAGTGCCACGGCCCGATTTGCCGGGTATTGCGCTGCAGCAATTGCAGCGTATGCTCATTTCATGCAGCCGCGCAAGTGAATGCCCCCGGGTTTTTCAAGTGGACGGCTGGACGTCCATTTCAGGAGTGGCCATGAACGCTTCATCGCCCGTCGCCGGCCCGCGCTACAGTTTCGGTGACGAGCTGGCCAGCAGCGTCATCCATGGCGTCGGCATCGTGCTGAGCATTGCGGGGCTGGCGATTCTGGTGGCCTTTGCCGCGCGCCACGGCGATGCGCGGGTCGTCGCGGCCAGCGCCGTGTACGGCACCACGCTGATTCTGCTGTACACCGCGTCCACGCTGTATCACTCGATTCCCGTGGCAAAGGCCAGGCCGACGCTGCGCACGCTCGATCACATCGCGATCTTTCTACTCATCGCGGGCACCTACACCCCGTTCACGCTGATTGCGTTGCCTGGGGTGTGGGGCTGGAGCCTTTTCATCGCGGTGTGGACGATGGCGCTGCTGGGCAGCGCGCTGGAAGTGGGGCCGCTGAAGCGCTATCGAAAATTTGCCGTGCTGCTGTATGTGGGCATGGGCTGGGTCGGCATGACTGCCTTCAAACCCCTGAGCGCCTACCTGCAGAGCGGCGGCACCGCGCTGCTGATCGCCGGTGGCTTGGCCTACACGCTGGGCGTGCCGTTCTACCTGTGGCGCAAGTTGCCGTACCACCACTCGCTGTGGCACCTGTGCGTGCTGACCGGCAGCGTGCTGCATTTTCTGGCGGTACTGCTCTACGTGATACCCGATCCGCGCTGATCCTTGCGGTCTTGGGCCAGAAGCGTGTGGCCTACGCGAGCCACCACGCCAGCGCAAACAGCCCGACCATGACGAACGAGAGCACCAGTTTCATCAGTGTGCCAAACAGCAGTCCCATCCACGTACCGATGCCGACATGCGTCGAGCGCAGCACGCTGGTACCGGAAGCCAGCTCACCGAGCAGGGCGCCGATGAACGGCCCCAGCAGCAACCCGGGAATGCCGAAAAACATGCCGGCCAGCGTGCCGATGCTCGCACCCCACAGCGCCTTGCGACTGGCGCCGACGCGTTTGGCGCCCAGCGTGCTGGCGATGAATTCCAGGATCACGCCGGCCGCGCCGAGGCTGCCGATAATCAGCAGCCACCACAGGCCGATGTGTCGGTAGTCGTCCACCGCGGCAGCCAGCCAGATGCCGCCGAAGATCATCGGCAGGCCGGGTAACGCCGGAATCACCGAGCCGACCAGTCCGCCGATGATCAGCGCTGCCGCCAGCAGGTAGAGCGCAATATCCATGGGCAATGTCCTTGGTGGGCGCGCGTGAATGCCGATTCGACGGGGGTCGCGTTGACTGCGACCACCGCTTCGCCAGGCACGATTACTTTTCGACGAAGGCCCGCTCGATCACGTAGTCGCCCGGCTCGCGCGTGCGCGGCGATACGTGGAAGCCGCGGCCGTCGAGCAGGGTGGAAAGATCGTCCAGCATGGCCGGGCTGCCACACAGCATGATGCGATCGACCGCCGGGTCCAGCGGCGGCAGGCCGATGGTCTGGCTCATCAGGCCATCGGCGATCGCGTCGGTGATGCGGCCGCGGTTGCGAAACGGCTCGCGCGTGACGCTGGGGTAATAAATCAGCTTTTCGCGCACCAGCGGACCAAGGTATTCGTGCTGCGGCAGCTCGTGTTCCAGATACTCGCCATAGGCCAGGTCGGCGATGTTGCGCACGCCGTGGGCCAGCACGATCTTGTCGAAGCGCTCGTAGGTTTCCGGATCCCGCGCCAGGCTCAAGAACGGCGCCAGCCCGGTGCCGGTGCCCAGCAGGTACAGATGGCGGCCGGGCTTGAGGTCGTTCAGCACCAGCGTGCCGGTGGGCTTGCGGCTGACCAGCACCGGATCACCCGGCTGCAAATGCTGCAGGCGCGAGGTGAGCGGACCATTGGCCACCTTGATCGAGAAAAATTCCAGATGCTCCTCGTAGTTCGCGCTGGCGATGGAATAGGCGCGCATCAGCGGACGCCCATCCACCACCAGCCCCATCATCACGAACTGACCGCTGTCGAAACGAAAGCCGGGATCGCGCGTGGTGCGGAAGCTGAAAAGCGAGTCGTTCCAGTGATGCACGTCGATCACGTGCTCGGTTGCCATTGCCACCATGGTTAGGGTTGTCTCACTGTGGGATGCAGTTTGTCGATGGCCGCAGGGCCGTTCAACGTGGGATTGGCTGTTCGCGGCTGTTCGGCAGCTGACGCGCGATGGCTGACTGCCGTATTTTACGTGATGCACGATGCGCGATGCCGCGTGAAGTGGACGCACCCTGGCGGCATCTCGCCGGCCGCGAAAACGCTCGCCGACGTTACGTCGCTGCGGGGCCTCGGCGCTTTGGTAGTCGGCCAATGTTCAGGAAAGCCGGCGCGGCGGGAACCAAGGCTCCCCTCGCAGGCAGCAATCCGGGACAATAGGATGCTCATGACACATTCCCATGCCGCCGCAAATACTGGCAACGCTGAATCCAACGGCGCGCCTTGGCGCGTCTGCGTGGCGCCGATGATGGACTGGACCGACCGCCACTGCCGCTACTTCCACCGGCTGCTGTCGCCGCGGGCGCGGCTCTACACCGAAATGGTGACCAGCGCGGCGCTGGTGCGCGGCCGGCAGCTGCGCCTGCTCGAACACAGCCAGCAGGAGCACCCCGTCGCCCTGCAGCTCGGCGGCAGCGATCCGCACGAGCTGGCGCGGGCGGCGCGCGACGGTGCGCAGGCCGGCTACGACGAGATCAACCTCAACGTGGGTTGCCCGTCCGATCGGGTGCAGTCCGGCCGTTTCGGCGCCTGCCTGATGCGCGAACCCGCTCTGGTGGGCGAGTGCATGCAGGCGATGCGCGAGGCCGTCAGCGTCCCGGTGACGGTGAAATGCCGGATTGGCGTCGACGATCAGGATGATTACGCCGGCCTGCAGCACTTCACCGAGACGATGCTCGAAGCGGGTGTCCAGGTGATGACCGTGCATGCGCGCAAGGCCTGGCTGCAGGGCCTGTCGCCGAAGGAAAATCGGGAAATCCCGCCGCTGGACTACGAGCGCGTCTACCGGCTCAAGCGCGAATTCCCCGAGCTGACGGTGGTGATCAACGGCGGCATCAGCACGGTCGAGCAGGTCCGGTCACACCTGGACCAGGTGGACGGCGTGATGCTGGGCCGCGCCGCCTATCACGATCCGTATCTGCTCGCCGCCATCGAGACGGCGCTGTACGGCGAGCCGCTGCCGACGCGCGATGAAGTGCTGCGGCAGCTGCGCCCTTATGTCGAGGCCGAGCTGGCGCGCGGCACCGCGCTGAAGCACATCACCCGCCATTTGCTGGGGCTTTACCAGGGCGAGCCGGGCGCGCGGGCATTCCGGCGCACGATCAGCGAGGGCGCGCATTTACCCGGAGCGGGCTGGGAGCTGATCGAGCGGGCGCTGATGCCTTGTTCGGTCGCGGCGTGACAGCTGCCGTTCGTCCGGTCAGTATTCAGCCCGGATTGCCTAATCTGAACGCTCCGGCAACTGCCGGTCGGAATCCAGAAGTATGGCAACCCACAAATTCTTCACTAAAGCTCTGTTCGCATTGTGCAGTTTTGGCATGGCGGCGTCGGCGTTGGCTCAGTCGGACGAACCGGATTTGACGATGGATCAGGCTGTGCTCAAAGTGCAGCGTGAGACCGGTGGCAAGGTGCTTTCTGCCGAACCGCACCACGTCGGGCGGCGCACGGAGTACCGGATCAAGGTGCTGACCCCGCAAGGGCATGTGCGCGTGATGGCAATACCGTCGGAGGCAAACAGGGGTCCCATGACTACACCGGTTTTCACACCATCAATCAAGAACCCGCCCGGCCACAATCCGGGCAGCAAGGAGAGACACTGATGCGCATCCTGTTGGTGGAGGACGAAGCGCCACTGCGCGAAACTCTGGCGGCCCGCCTCAAGCGCGACGGTTTTGCCGTCGATGCGGCGCAGGACGGCGAGGAAGGTATCTATCTGGGCCGCGAAGTGCCGTTCGACCTGGCAATCATCGACCTGGGCCTGCCGAAAATGTCCGGTATGGATCTGGTCAAGGCATTG
>CBAAAD010000321.1:0-4231 GCA_964658785.1 uncultured Methylobacterium sp. | reverse complement strand
CACATACGAAATTGGCCATGCCTACGGGCCGTTCGGCCATACAGATTCGGCGAACTTTGCACCCAGCTTCAATCACGCCAAATTTATGGCCGAGCTTGAGTCAGAGGAGGGCCGAGCGAGGGAGACCTTCGCCATACACTTTCGGAAGAAGTACAAGACGGAGCAGCATTTGCCGGTTTGGATGGCGACAGAGCTGCTTTCATTTGGCACGGTATCGGTGCTGTATAAGTCGATGGCGCCAGCGATCAAGAGCCGAATAGCCATGGAATTCGGAGTTTCTGATCGATACTTAGCTAGCTGGCTGCATGCCCTAAACTACATACGAAATGTGTGCGCTCATCACAAGCGCCTGTGGAATCGCGAGCTAGCTATCAAGCCGCAGCTTCCGACTCGCAGCCTAGCGTGGCCACACGCCGTTCAGAGCAACGAGCGTCTTTATTGCATCTTGGTCTTGGTGCAACACATGCTCAGAGTAGTTTCTCCGCATTGTCACTGGCGTGATCGCCTGTTCAAGCTCTTTGAAGACCATCCTGACGTACCGCTTGCGCCTATGCAGATATTTCCCGATTGGCAAGCGCGTGCTATCTGGCGTTAGGTGGATCGCTGTGTTTTAAAAATTTTTTGAAGAATAGTGCCTGGACGGCAAATCGCCCTGAATTTCAGTACAACAGCAGTACACCAGTCAGTTCGTCCGATCTTCGCCAGACTTCGCCAAGCTTATGATTGCAAACTTCTTTTATCTTCCTGAGTCATCGTCAAGCTTCGCTAGGCTTTTTGTAACATATTGATTTAGCAACGGACTGTTAATCAGGGGGTCGCTGGTTCGAGTCCAGCTTCGGGCGCCAAATATTTCAAAGGGCTGACAGTCATGTCAGCCCTTTATTTTTGCCCGTTTGTGCAGGACGGCTTGCGGTAGCGATGATGCGACGATGCCATTGGCTTGGTGTGCGCGCAGGGTCGTGAGGGCGCGTTGGGCCAGGCCTGTTCGAAAGCTCTTGGCTTATGAGTCACGCTGTGTTGTGAGGGTATTACCAGCGGCGAGTGAAGGCGGGCTCGTTCAGGGCTGGGGCGAGTGATGGCCGGTGCGCGCGTCCACGGCGCGGACGTCTGCACTGCGCGTGGCGTGGCTAGCGTCGCGCGAGTGATTGGCACCCCGGGTGGTGACAGTCAGCAGGCAGGCGAAAAGTAGGGCGGCGTAAAACATGCTGACTTTGTTCATGGGGTGCCCCGGCAGGATCTGAATAAAAAGTTGGATGTGGCGGAGCTCGTTCGCTGAGCCATGTCCCCGTAAGCCACCGCGCCGCAAATGGCGTGCAGCACGCGATGTGTCGAACGGTCTTGCACTGTGCTGATGTTCGTGTCGCTGAGCGTGCCCGGGCCACTTGTGACGCTGTGTGCTTCCTGACCCGCCGGCGGCTGAGCCTCACTGTTCCCCACAAAAACGCTGTTGAGCCCCATCGCCATGAGGCAAAGGCATAGGGATAACCCGATGTGCTTCAGCATGGCCGACTCTTTTTTCCAACTCACGGCGAGTTGAAAGCAAAAAATCGGCCAAAGGCACCCTCGAATCCCGACACGCTTGGAAGCTGTCGCCGTCCAGAAACTTCGCGAATATGTTTGTCAGTAGCCCATCGCAAAACACGCTGGGCGCTACCGTTGCTGCACCAAAGCAGACGTATACCCTCGATCAGCTGTGTCGCAAGCCTCGGCTATTTGTCGTTTCCGATGGATTGGGGCGCTCAAGCCGGGCGCGGCCTACCTTTTTTTAAGCGTATTCAGCGCCGAAAACTTGAGTCCAGATAGCGCGCCATTTCATAAAGCTCGGCTTATAGAAAAATGACCCGGAAATTCGGTTTTTCGATCGGCTCTTCGTGCGTCTGCGGGCGTGATTTTCGTTGTTGCGATCATTTCTCATGCGCCTTTTCACGCAAGATCATCGTTAGTATGTGGATGCGATAAAGGCGATCGCGCGACGGGCACAAGGCCATCGCTTTTTAACGCGTTAACCAGCCTGGTTTCAGTTAGCCCAAATTTTTCGGTAGCGCCGGATGGCTCGGCATATTCAGCAGATATCCGGTCGAAAACGACACGCTACTTCCGCGCTCTTTTGTCTACGTGGAGACTTCGATGCTTTCCTTGCAAGTAAATGGTGAATCGCATTCGGTCGACGTGCCACCCGACATGCCGCTGCTGTGGGTGCTGCGCGATGTCATCGGCCTGATGGGCACCAAGTTCGGCTGCGGTATAGCGCAGTGCGGCGCGTGCACCGTGCATCTAGATGGCCAGGCCGTGCGCTCGTGCGTGCTGCCGGTCGGGTCGATCGGCAACAAGCCGGTAACGACCATCGAGACGGTGGGGCAGACGCCGAGCGGTCAGAAAATTCAGCAGGCGTGGCTGGACGTGGATGTCGTGCAGTGCGGCTACTGCCAGTCCGGCCAGATCATGTCGGCGACGGCGCTGCTGGCCCGCACGCCCAATCCCAGCGATGCCGATATCGATGCGGCCATGTCGGGAAACATCTGCCGCTGCGGCACCTATGTGCGCATTCGCGCGGCGATCAAGCAGGCGGCGACGGGCAAGCTGGATATTCTGCAGACGATGGTGACTTCGCCTGCTGCACCGGCGACGCCGGCGGAGGTTACGCCATGAAGCTCAAGAGCAGTCCTGCCGAGGCTAGCGAAACGATCGATCTGAGCCGGCGACGCGCGATCCAGTCGGGCGGTCTGGCGGTTGCCTTTTTGTGGCTGGGCAGCACCGGCGTGGCATCCGCGATGGTCAGCGCTCGCCGGCAGCCCGGCGACGCCGCGGCCGCGCTGGCCGACGGCAACCCGCCGTTTGCGCCGAATGCCTTCGTGCGTATCGACACCGACGGCTCGATTCGCCTGGTCATGCCCAGCGTGGAGATGGGCCAGGGCATCTACACCGGTTTCAGCATGCTGCTGGCCGAAGAGCTTGGCGTCGGCATGGACCAGATCAAGGTCGAGCATTCGCCGGCCAGCGAGGAGTTGTACGGCATGCCGGCGCTGGGTGGGCAGATCACCGGCGGCTCCACCAGCACGCGCAGCGGCTGGCAGGTGCTGCGCGAAGCCGGCGCCGTGGCGCGGGTACAGCTGGTGACGGCGGCGGCGGCGCAGTGGAAGGTCGGTCCGTCGACGTGCACGGTCGATCGTGCCGTGGTGCATCACGTGCCCAGCGGCCGCAGCCTCGGCTTCGGCGCCCTGGCCACGCCAGCGGGCAAGCTGCCGATGCCGGACAAGATGCCGCCGCTGAAAGATCCAAAGGATTTTGTCCTGATCGGCAAGCCGCTGCGGCGCGTCGATTCGCCCGACAAGATCACCGGCGCCACGCAGTTCGGCCTGGACGTGAAAGTGCCGGGCATGAAAATCGCCGCGGTGAAGACCAGCCCCACCTTTGCCGGCAAGCTCGTCTCGGTTGACGACAAGGCCGCGCGCGCGATGCCGGGCGTGGTCGACGTCATTCGCATCGGCGACGCGGTGGCGGTGGTCGGCGACCACTATTGGGCCGCCAAGCAGGGGCTGGAGGCGCTGGATATCCAGTGGGATCGCGGCGTCAACGCCAATCTCACCACGCGGCAGCTGCGCGATGCGCTGGCCGACAGCGCGCTCAACGGCCAGTCGATCGTGGCGAAGGAGGTTGGTACACGTCCGGCCACAGGCACCACGATCGACGCGGTGTATCAGCTGCCGATGCTGGCGCACGCCACGATGGAGCCGCTCAACGCGACGGTTTCCGTGACGGCCGACAAGTGCGAGATCTGGACCGGCACGCAGGTGCCGACGCGCTGCGTGACGGCGGCGGCGAAGATCACCGGGCTGTCCGAAGACAAGGTGTTGCTGCATAACCAGTATCTGGGCGGCGGCTTCGGTCGGCGTCTGGAAACCGACCAGGTCGAGCAGGCCGTGGCCTTCGCCAAGCAGGTCGGCTATCCGCTGAAGGTGGTGTGGTCGCGCGAGGAGGATATTCGCCACGATCGCGTGCGGCCGATGTATCACGATCGCTTTTCCGCGGTCGTCAATGCCGATGGCTTGCCGGTCTGGTTCGGTGCGCGCACCAGCGGCGGCACGGTGCTGGGACGCTGGGCACCGATGGCGATGGGCAAGAACGGGCTGGACAGCGACGCGGTCGAGTCGCTGGCCGAAATGCCTTACGAGATCCCCGGCATGAAAGTCGAGTGGATCCGCCACGACATGCCGCCGGGTCTGATTGTCGG
>CBAAAD010000320.1:0-4238 GCA_964658785.1 uncultured Methylobacterium sp. | reverse complement strand
AGGCGATGGGCGTGTTCGGCGAACTGTGCGCCGACAAATACCATTTCACCCGCGAAGAGCAGGACGCCTACGCGATCGAATCCGTGAGGCGCGCGCAGGCCGCGCAGCAGAGCGGTGGATTCGCGGATGAAATTGTTCCGGTGACCGTGGCCGGCCGCAAGGGCGACGTGGTGGTCGATACGGACGAGCAACCCGGCCGCTCCGACATCGCCAAGATACCCACGCTGCGTCCGGCTTTCCGCAAGGAAAACGGCACCATCACCGCCGCCAGCTCGTCGAGCATTTCCGATGGCGCCGCAGCCGTCGTGCTGCTTTCGGCCGACGAGGCCAGTACACGCGGACTCAAGCCACTGGCCCGCATCGTGGCGCACGCCACGCATTCCCAGACGCCGGAGTGGTTCACCACAGCGCCGGTTGGCGCGATTGAGAAGGTATTGGAGAAAGCCGGCTGGACCGTGGCGGACGTGGACCTGTTCGAAATTAACGAAGCGTTTGCGGTGGTCGCCATGACGCCGATGCGCGAGCTCGGCATTGCGCACGACAAGATCAACGTCAACGGCGGCGCCTGCGCGCTCGGTCATCCCATCGGCGCCAGCGGTGCTCGCCTGGTGGTGACGTTGCTGCATGCGCTCAAGGCGCGTGGGCTCAGGCGCGGAGTCGCCACGCTGTGCATCGGCGGCGGCGAAGCCACGGCGATCGCTGTGGAACGCGTGGATTAAAACAAATCGAAAAAAGCGGCGTTGTTATGCGGAAATGCAGATAAACGCGCTTTTAATGTGTACTTCGAATTCACTATAAAAAAGTGGCGCCGTCACACCATACCGGCTATTAATACGCCCGCCATAAAGGCATTCCACGGCAATCAGGAGATCCACCCATGAAATTGACGCGCACCCTTCTCGCCTCCGCGCTGGTCGCTTTGCTGGCAGCTTGCAGCAACAGCGCGCAGGATTCTGCACAGGACGCGCAGAAGTCGGCCGACACGGCACAGCAGGCTTCGGACCAGGCACAGCAGGCCGCCGCACAGGCTCCGACTCCGGAAGCCCAGCAGGCAGCCCAGCAGGCCAAGACGGCGGCTGACGCCGCTGGTCAGGCTGCCGATCAGGCACAGCAGGCCGCTGCTGCGGCTTCGTCACAGTCCCCGGCCGCCAGCAGCTCGACCATGTCGATGTCCAAGGACGCTGCGTCGAACGCTGCCGACCAGGCTTCCAAGGCCAAGGATGCTGCTAAGGACGCCGCAAGCAATGCGAAAGACGCTGCGAAGGATGCCTCCAAGGGCAATTGATCCTCGCGATCAATCCGCGTTGCGGTAAAGCAAGTCGTAATGGAAAAACGGTCGCCCGGTGCGGCCGTTTTTTTATGCTTTGTCCGCGGGATGATCACGACAATCCAATCAACCTTCGACCCCGGTTATCATCAGTGACTGGCCAGCGATGGCAATGAATGGTGAGCATGTTTCCATGACCATGATCGTTTCGCAGATCGATCCTCGCACGGCCGAGTTCCAGGCCAGCGCTTTACAGCTACGCGCGGTGACCGACGACCTTCATCGCGAACTTGAGCGCAGTGCCGAAGGCGGCGGTGAAAAAGCCCGCGAAAAACACGAGGCTCGGGGCAAGCTGCTGCCGCGCGAACGCATCCGCGCCTTGCTCGATCCCGGATCACCGTTTCTTGAGCTCTCCGCTCTAGCCGCGCACGGCATGTATGACGGTGCCGCGCCAGCAGCCGGCATCATTACAGGCATCGGCCGCGTCAACGGCATCGAAGTGGTAGTGGTCGCCAACGACGCCACCGTCAAGGGCGGCACGTATTTTCCGATGACGGTGAAAAAGCATCTGCGCGCGCAGGAAGTGGCGCTGGAGAATCATCTGCCCTGCGTTTACCTGGTCGACTCAGGCGGCGCATTCCTTCCGCTGCAGGACGAAGTGTTTCCCGACCGCGAGCACTTCGGCCGCATCTTCTACAACCAGGCGCGGATGTCGGCGTTGAACATTCCGCAGATCGCGGTGGTGATGGGCTCGTGCACGGCAGGCGGTGCTTACGTGCCGGCGATGAGCGACGAGACCGTCATCGTGCGCGAGCAGGGCACGATCTTCCTCGGCGGTCCGCCGCTGGTGAAAGCGGCGACGGGCGAAGTCGTCGACGCCGAAACGCTCGGCGGTGCGGACGTCCATACGTCCATCTCGGGTGTAGCGGATCACTATGCCGAGAACGACGCGCATGCCCTGTCGATCGCGCGCGATATCGTCGCCAGCCTCAATCGGAAAAAACATATCCCGCTCGCGCTGCAGACGCCGCGCGAGCCGAAGTATCCCGTGGACGAACTCTACGGCGTCATTCCACAGGACACGCGCAAACCGTTCGATATCCGCGAGGTGATTGCGCGCATCGTCGACGGCTCGGAGCTGCACGAGTTCAAGGCGCGCTACGGCAAGACCCTGGTCTGCGGCTTCGCGCATATCCACGGTTATCCGGTCGGTATCGTCGCCAACAACGGCATCCTGTTCGCCGAAAGCGCGCTCAAGGGCGCGCACTTCATCGAGCTGTGCAACCAGCGCAACGTGCCGCTGGTGTTTCTGCAGAACATCACCGGCTTCATGGTCGGCAAGAAATACGAGCAGGCCGGCATCGCCAAGGACGGCGCGAAAATGGTCACCGCCGTGGCGTGCTCGCACGTGCCGAAATTCACCGTGGTGATCGGCGGCAGCTTCGGCGCCGGCAACTACGCCATGTGCGGCCGCGCCTATGGCGCGCGCTTTCTATGGATGTGGCCGAACGCGCGCATCTCGGTGATGGGCGGCGAGCAGGCGTCGGCTGTGCTGGCCACGGTGAAGCGCGACGGCATCGAAGGCGCCGGCAAGACCTGGAGCGCCGACGAGGAAGAAGCCTTCAAGGCACCGATACGCGAACAGTACGAACGGCAGGGTCATCCCTACTACGCCAGCGCGCGACTGTGGGACGACGGCATCATCGATCCGGCCGACACCCGCCGCATTCTGGGCCTGGCGATATCCGCCTCGCTCAACGCACCGATCGAGCCGCAGCGCTTCGGCGTGTTCCGGATGTAACCAGCGCGACGATTTTCAGATCCAGGGGATTTGCGGATGATTGTAGGTATCGATCTGGGCACGACCCATTCGCTGATCGGCTGCTACGGCGAATCGGGACCGCGCCTTTTCACCAACGCGCTGGGCGACTACCTGACGCCATCCGTGGTCAGCGTCGATAGCGACGGCCAGGTCATCGTGGGACAGGCGGCATGCGAGCGCCTGGTCAGCCACCCTTCGCTGAGCGTGGCGAGTTTCAAGCGATGGATGGGCACCACGCGGGAGACCACGCTAGGCAAGCACCGTTTTCGTCCCGAGGAGCTGTCGGCGCTGATCCTGCGCTCGCTGCTCGACGACGCGTCCACCGCGGTGGGCGCAAAAGTCACCGAGGCGGTGATCAGCGTACCGGCCTATTTTTCCGACGCCCAGCGCAAGGCCACGCGGGTGGCCGGCGAGCTGGCCGGCATTCGCGTCGAGCGGCTGATCAACGAGCCGACGGCGGCGGCGCTGGCGTATGGCCTGCAGGAAAAGCCCGACGGCTCGCGGTTTCTGGTGTTCGATCTGGGCGGCGGCACGTTCGACGTGTCAGTGCTGGAAATGTTTGATGGCGTGGTCGAAGTGCACGCAAGCGCGGGCGATAATTTTCTCGGCGGCGAGGATTTTCTCGATCTGCTGGAAACTGCCTGTCTGGCTGACGCGAAGCTCGATGCCGAACGAATCAGTGCTGCACAGCGCGGGCAGCTGCGACGCCGGCTGGAGATCGCCAAGCGCGAGCTGGGTACTAAGGGCCATACCGGTGTCGAGCTGTGTTTCGATGAGCAGTCGATCGACTGGACGATCGACGAAGCCCGTTTCGAACGGCTGGCCGAGCCGCTGGTGCAGCGCATGCGCGCGCCGCTCGAGCGCGCCATGCGCGACGCCAAACTGCAGGCGGCACAGCTCGACGAAATCATTCTTGTCGGCGGCGCCAGCCGCATGCCGCTGGTTGCCCGCATGGTATCGCGCATGTTCGGCCGGCTGCCGCTGCGGCATATCAATCCCGATCAGGCCATCGCGCTCGGCGCCTGCGTGGCCGCCGGACTGAAGTCGCGCGACCAGCGGCTGGATGAGGTGATTCTCACCGACGTATGCCCGTATTCGCTCGGCACCGAGGTGGCACGGCGCGACGCGCAGGGGCATGCGCAAAGCGGC